>CBRGOK010000885.1:0-1503 GCA_967798035.1 uncultured bacterium | reverse complement strand
CAGGAGCATCGGACGGTAGATCGACAGGAGGGACTCGAAGCTCTCCCGGTCGCCGCGACGAACGGCGGCGAGAAGCGCCTCGAGCGCCTCCTTGTCGGGGCGATCGGGCTTCAACTCTCCCTCCTAGAAACGCAGGATCCGGCAGAACGCGACGAATACCCGCCCCTCTCGGACGGGTCCTCTCCGCAACCGGGGGGATTGTAGACAGGAGCCTTCGACTCCGCCTCTTATCCGCATAATCCCGGCGTTCTTTCCCCCCCCACCCCCCTCCCGATGCAGATCCACTTCGTCCTCGACCGGCCCCCGGGAACCGATCCACGCGAGCAGGAGGCGGCCCGATCCTGGCTCGCGGGGACCGGGCTCGGGTGGGGGGAGGTCGCGCCCGGCGGCCTCGACGTCCTGCCCCCGGACCTCCGCCTCGTGTGGTGGCACGCTCCCTCGCGGCCGGTCGCGCCGCCGGTGGCGCAGCGGCTGCGCGTCTGGATCGAGAAGGGGGGGACCGCCCTCCTCACCCTCCAGGCCGCCGCCCTGGTCGGCGACCTCGATCTCGATCCGGCCCCGCCCAACCGCGTCGGGGTATTCCCGTGGGAGAGAGCCGAGGGGGAGGCGCCCGCCGTGGTGGGGGAGCGCCGGGGCCTTTTCCCCTACTTCTCCCACCCCCTCTTCGAGGGGATGCCAGGGGGGGCGACGGTGCTCGAGCCCTCGCCCGGCCGGGGGTATCCCGAGGCGATCTACGCCGGAGGAGCCTGGCCCGTGAAGGGACGGATCGTCGCGCGCGAGTCGATCTACCTCGACCTCGACCGGACGCGCCTCCTCGCCTGGGAGATCCTCCACGGCCGCGGCGCGGTGCTGTGCATCGGCGCGCACCTCCTCTTCGGCGAGGAGGGAAACCGGCACCGCCCGGCGATGGAGAGGCTGGCGAAGAATGCCCTCTTCCACCTCCTCGAGCGGCGCTACGCGCGGCGCGGGGTCCGGCACTGGCCGAGGCCGGAGCCGAGGATCGAACCCTTCCGCTTCACGGAGGAAGAGAGGCCGCTCCTGCACGAGGCCCCTCCTTTCGCCGATCCGACGCCGGCCCTCGTCCGAGGGAACGAGGGGGACGACTTCTTCGACGTCGCCGGGCTCGAGGTCCGGGTCCTCGGCCGGGAGAGGACCGGGGTGGCCGAGGTGTGGACCGGCGCGCTGCGGTGCCTACGTGACCGGCGCGTGCGCTTCCTCCCGGCGGGAGGCGGGAACCCCCTCTCCGAGGCGGAGGCGCTCGTCGAGACCCGGATCCGCCCCTTCTCCGTCGAGAGGGTCTTCCGCATCGGGGCGGCGAGGGTGGTCGAGAGGCTCGCGCCCGAGGCCGCCTCTCCCTCCGCGCTCTTCGCGTGGAGGGTCGAGTCGGGGTCGATCGCCGGCCTCGAGATCGAGGCGGAGTTCGACCACCGCCTCTTCTGGCCGATGCGGGAGGGTGCTGCGGGGGCGCTCCGGGTTAGCCAGGTCGTGGCGGATGTCTTCATC
>CBRGOK010000884.1:0-1503 GCA_967798035.1 uncultured bacterium | reverse complement strand
AGGAGGTCGGGAGCGAGGGAGGGGATCAGGCGCCGGACCGCCGAGCGCGTCGCGAGGACCTGCGCGACGCGGGTCCGCGGACCCGTGCCCGCGGGATCGACCCCCGTCCGGTGGATCGACACGCCCTCCTCGTGCTCGACGCCCGCCGCCCCCCCCGCGACGACCCCGACGTCGTGCCCGCGGCGAGCGAGCCCCCTCGCGAGGCTCGCGAGGTAGGTCGCGCTCCCGCCGCGGAAACCGGGTGGGAAGTGCTCGGAGACGAGGAGGACCTTCACCGCTCGAGCTCCTCCGCCGCCCGCGAGGTCCATGCACGGCGAAGGAGGATGCCCCAGAGGAGGAGGGAGCCGAGGAGCTTCGAGGAGACGAGGGGGAGGAGCGCGGGACGGAGCATCCTCGGATGGTCGTAGCCGAGGGGAAGGGCGACGAGCGCGAAGGCGAGGATCGCGCACGAGGTCTCCCTCCGGGAATGCTCCCCGTTCCGCCGGGGCCTGAGGAAGACCGCAGCGAAGGCGGGGAGGAGGAGCGCCAGGTGGTGGACCCACGCGATCGCGGTCACGAGCGGGAGCGTCGCGAGGAGGAGGCCGAATTGCTCCGGAAGAGGGGCGCTCCGCCGCCGGGCGAGCGCGAGGAAAGTCGCCGCGAGGAATCCCGCGGCGAGGATCCTCGCGAGGACGGCCGCCGTCCGCGTCGCGGTCTCGGAGGGATCGGGGGCGATCGGGGAGGAGGAGCCGGCGAGCAGCCGGAGGAGGAAGCCCTGCGGCGACTGGTTGGCGGCCCACGAATGGCCGTTCGCGTACCAGGGGAGGACGGAGCGGGCGAAGCTCCCCCACGATCCCGCGGGCGCGAGGAGGAACCCGAGGAGGGTGAGGCCCGCCGCGGCCCCGACGCCGATCGCGAGACCCTTCCACCGCCTCCGCAAGAGGAAGAGGGGGAGGAGGAGGGCGGGGGTCACCTTGATCGCGGCGGCGAGACCGACCGCGAGGCCCGCCCTCCCATCCCGCCCGCGCACGGATTCCCGCAGCGCGAGGACGAGGAGGAGGAGGAGGAGGAGATTCACCTGTCCGAGACGCAGCGTCTCGACGACCGGCAGGAACGAGGCGGCGAGGAAGAGGACGAGCCCGCGCTCCCACGCCGCGGGGGCGGCGAGGAGAGCGCCGGGGAGGAGGAGGACCGCCCCCGCGAGGGAGGCGAGGCCGAGCCCGTGCCACGCCGCCTTCGCGAGCGGGTACGGGAGGAGGGCGAGGGGCGCCGCGACGAGCCCGAAGAAGGGCGGGTAGAGGTACCGCATCCCCTTCCCCTCGGTCACGCCGAGCTCCTCCCCGAGGCGGTCGGTCACGGCGAGGTCGTAGGGGTCGAGGCCGCGCGCGAGCGCGGCCGCTCCCTTGTAGTAGGGGGCGAAGTCGATGAACCCCTCGAAGCCCCCCGCCGCGGGACGGAGGACCCCCTCGAATCCGAAGGACGCGCAGGCGAGGCCGAGGGCGAGCGCTGCGAGGAGACGCGTCG
>CBRGOK010000883.1:0-1508 GCA_967798035.1 uncultured bacterium | reverse complement strand
GGCAGGTCCTGCTTGATCGTCTGCTGGATCACGCGCGGGCCGGCGAATCCGATCAGGGCCCCGGGCTCCGCGAGGACGACGTCGGTCACCGAGGCGAAGGAGGCGGTCACCCCGCCCGTCGTCGGATGCGTGAGGACGGAGATCGAAAATCCCCCCTCGCGGGAGAAGCGCTCGAGGGCGGCGCAGGTCTTCGCCATCTGCATGAGGGAGATCACCCCCTCGTGCATCCGCGCGCCGCCGGAGGAGGTGAAGACGAGGGCGGGGACGCGCTTCTCCCCGGCCGTCTCGACGGCGCGCGCGACCCGTTCGCCGACCACCTCCCCCATCGAGCCGCCGAGGAAGCCGAACTCGAGGACGACGACGACCACCGGCACCCCCTTGATCCGGCCCGAGCCGGCGACGGCGGCCTCCGAGACGCCGACCTTCTCGCGCGTCTGCCGGATCTTCTCGAGGTAGGGGATCTTGTCGGTGAAACCGAGCGGGTCACGGGTCTCGAGGTCGGGGGCGATCTCCTGGTAGGAGCCGGGGTCGAGCGTGATCTCGAGGCGCTCCTTCGACCCGATCGTGAAGTGGAAGTTGCAGTTCGGGCAGACGCGCATCCGCGACTCGACCTCCTTGCGGAAGACGATCTGCCCGCAGGCCTCGCACTTGAGCCAGAGGCCCCCGGGCATGTCGCGCTTCTTCCCGAACCGGGTCGTCCACCCCACGGGCTAGCTCCTCGAGGCCCGCGCGCAGGCGCGCATCGCGGCGATCGCCCCGCCGAGGTCCTTCTCCCCGAAGAGCGCGGTGCCGGCCACGAGCACGTTCGCGCCGGCGGCGACGGCCCGGCGGGCGTTCCCGAGCCCGATCCCTCCGTCGATCGAGAGGTCCCCCTTCCACCCGAACTCCTCCCGGAGGGTCCGGACCTTCCCCAGGACCTCCTCCCGGAAGGCCTGCCCCCCGAAGCCGGGCATCACCGACATCACGAGGACGAGGTCGAGGGCGGGGAGGTGGGGCCGGATCGACTCGACGGGAGTGTCGGGGTTGAGGCTCAGGCCGACGCGCGTGCCGAGGCGGCGGAACACGCCGATCACCTCCGCCGGGTCCGCGGCCGCCTCGACGTGGAAGGTGCAGGATCCGGCTCCCGCGTCCACGTAGGCCTTCGCCCACCGGCCCGGATCCTCGATCATCAGGTGGACGTCGAGGGGGACCTTCGCCACGCTCCGGATCGCCTTCACCACGGGAGGACCGATCGTCAGGTTCGGCACGAAGTGGCCGTCCATCACGTCGAGGTGGAGCCAGTCCGCGCCCCCCGCCTCGGCCCTCTTCACCTCCTCTCCCAGCCGGGAGAAATCGCAGGCGAGTAGGGATGGCGCGATTCGAATCGGGGGGATCCCGGTCGGCATGGGGGGGCGGATTCTAGCCCGGGAAGGCGCGGCCACAGGACGTCCGGCGATCAGGCCGCGGGGAGGGACGCAATCCCAGGAAGTTCCTTTCCCTCCAGGAGTTCGAGAGAAGCTCCCCCTCCC
>CBRGOK010000882.1:0-1516 GCA_967798035.1 uncultured bacterium | reverse complement strand
GGAGGTGAAGCCCGCCCTCGCGAACCTCGTCGCCGCCGCGAAGCGGATGCGCGCGGCGGCCCCGGCCGGCTAGTCCGTCAGGGGCGGACGACGAGGCGGCGCCCCAGCGCGCGCCGCAGGACGCGCGCGAAGAAGAAGATCGCGAGCCCGGCGAGGAGGATCCGCCCCGGCCGCGGCAGGCGATCGCCGGGGAAGGCCGAGGCGAGCGCCACAGGAAGGGACCCGATCACGTCGGGGAGGAGGGGATGCATGGCGCGGCACGATCTCCGCGCGGGTGCAGGGACGTTGAAGGTTGTGCGAAGGCTTCAGCGAGCCTCCGCCGATCGGAGGCGGCGGAGGATCCGCGGCGAGAGGAGGAGGCGCAGCGTCCCCTTGCGGGCGGAGGCCGGAAGCTCGACGAGGGCGGCGCCCCCCTTCCGGAAGTCGACCTGGAGTCCCCCCGGGGACCCGGCGAGGTCGGCGAGGAGCCTGGCGAGATCGGGCATGTGTCCCACGAGGACCGCCTCGCTCCAGCGGGCCGTCTTCTTGAGGAAGTCGAGGACCCCCTCCGTCGACCCCCCGGGAGCGAGGGCGTCGCAGAGGAGGACGGGAGGGAGGTCGGGGTACGCGGAGGCGAGGATCTTGGCCGTCTGGACGGCGCGGACGAGCGGGCTCGAGACGAGCAGGTCGGGAGCGAGGCCGGCGGTCCGCAGTCCCCGGGCCGCGCGCGCGAATCTCTTGCGACCCCCGGGCGTGAGCGGCCGCTGCGCGTCGTCCTCTCCCGGATTTGCGCGGTCCGCCGCGATCGCGTGGCGGACGAGCCAGAGCCGCCGGGTGTCCTTCACCGGGACCTCCGGGGCGCGGTCGACCGGACGATCCGGAGGGAGACGTCGAACTCGTCCTCGAAGAGGTCCGCGCGGCGGCGCGCCTCGGTCAGCTCGACCGCGGGCGCGACCGGGGAGCGGACGCGGAGGGTGACCTGGGAGTCGCGCAGGTCCGCGGCGACCCCCCGGACGACGCCCCGACGCGCCCGGTCGAGGCCGTCGGCCAGGCGCAGGAGCGCCGCCAGGCGCCGCACGACGGCGCGATCGGGCTTCCGGAGGAGGGCGAAGTTGCGGTGCCGCCCCCGCGGCGGGCGTCCCCGGTAGTAGCGCGCGATGTTCGCCAGGACCTCGATCTCGCGGTCGGAGAAGCCGCGCAGGTCGGCGTGCCGGATCAGGTGGTAGGTGTGCTTGTGGTGGTCCTCGTGGCCGACGACGTAGCCGACGTCGTGGAGGAGGGCCGCCGCCCCGAGGATCTCGCGGTCGGCCTCCCCCAGGTCGTGGAGCGGTCGCAGGGCGTCGAAGAGCTGCAGGGCGAGCCGGCGGACCTGCTCGAGGTGCGCCGGGTCCCGGCGGCAGGCGACGGCGAGGGCGCGCGCGCTCTCCTCGCGCAGCTCGCTCCGGCTGCGGGGCCCGCTCGCCGAGGCGCGCCGCCCCCGGCCCAGCCGATCGAGCATCTCGACCATCAGCCCCTCGCGGACGCCGTTCCCGTTCAC
>CBRGOK010000881.1:0-1519 GCA_967798035.1 uncultured bacterium | reverse complement strand
GTTGAAGGAGGAATGCGCGACGTCGGCCTGGATGAGGGAGATGCCGAGGAGCTTCGGCTTGAAGATCCGGAAGAGGTTCGAGGCGACGCGGAACGCCTTCGCGTCGGCAGCCCCGGGGCCCGTGAGCCGGGAGGTCCCGGCGTTCAGCTCCTCGAGGAGGAAGCGCGCCACGGCCGCGGCCGATTCCGGGTCGTTCGGCGCGACGGACTTCACGCGCTCGGGGGACTCGACCGCGGCCCGCAGGCGCCGCAGCTTCTCCTCCCGCCCCGCGTCGGGAGGGGGGAGCTTCCCGAACTTCTCGAGGACCGTGCGGAACTCCGGGTTGAAGATCCCCTCGCCGGAGACGAGGTTCGCGCCGTAGGCGGATCCGTACCGGGGATGGTCGCTGAAGGCGTAGTTGACCTGCTGCTCCCCGCCGGTCGCCGAGAGCCAGACCTGGGTGGCGGGGAGACCCGTCCCGCGGCGGACGTACTCGAAGATCGTGGGATTTGCCCCCCGCATGTTCTCCCGGATCCCGGCGACCTCGACGCAGCCGGAGAAGACGGAGAGGGCCGCCCCGTAGTGGCCGACGTTGCGGACGACCGTCTCGGGGTAGGCGACGCCGGCGGCCGCGAGGCGCGCGAGGTTGGGGGCGATCGTCGCGTCGAGGAGCTCCCGGCTGCGGATGCCGCCGGCGAACGCCACCAGGACGACGCGCTTCGTCTTCGGCGCGGCCGCGATCGCGGCGAGGGAGCCGGGGCCCGCGACCGCGGCGGCGCCGACCGTCGCGCCGGCGAGCCGGAGGAAGTCGCGCCGCGGGAGTCGCTCGGGGGGGCTCATGGGGGAGCGGGGGGGGGTGCGCCTGCCTCTAGTAGTACCCGTACTCCGGGTGGGTGACGAGGGCCTCGATCACATCGGCGGGTCGGGAGCCCCCTTCCCCCAGGGCGGCGACGAACGACCGGAGCTCCCGTTCGGCAGGCTCCCGCGCGAGGAGTCGCAGGAACTCCCCGCGGACCCAGCCCGTGGCGTCCTCGGGAGGGCTCTTCGGCACGGCGGCCTTGGGGGAGGCGAGGAGGAGGCGGGCGAGGACGGCCCGCAGGGGACCCGGGTCGGAGAGGGCCCGGGTCGCGTTACGCGTCCAGCGGAACTCCTCGTCCGTCGGGGGGCGGTCGAGGAGGTCGACGTAGAGGGAGCGGACGAACTGCAGCGGACCCTTCGGTCGGGGCCGGCCGAGTCGCTCGACGTAGGCCGGGGAGGCGGCCCACTCCCGGACGAGGTCGGCGAAGGACCGCGGGTCGGCGCGGAGCCGCTCCTCGGCGCGGCGCCACTCCTCGCGGGGGAGGGGGGTCCCGAAGAGGCGGCCCCACTGCCGATCCGCGAGCCTCCGCAGGAAGGCGGGCTGGTCGAGGACGATCTTGACGACGTCCGCCTGGCCGCGCCCCGCCTGGCCGAGGAGGGTCGCCGCGTGCCCGTCGTACATCTTCTTCCCCGCGGCGAGGAGCATCGGACTCTCCTGGACGGTCGTCCCCAGGCACTGCTC
>CBRGOK010000880.1:0-1534 GCA_967798035.1 uncultured bacterium | reverse complement strand
GCGGCGACCTCGAGGGGGGCGCGCAGCGGCGCGAACCCCTTCGCCCGGACGTAGGCGATGACCGGCCCGGGGGTGATCGAGAGGAACGTGAACCTCCCCTCCTCGTCGCTCGCCGTCGTCCGGCGGTCGATCCGCAGCTCGGCCCCCGCGACCGGCTTTCCCCGGCGATCGAGGACGCGGCCGGGAAGGTCGACGGGGGGCTGGAGGTGGTAGTTCGTGCGCTCCGGACGGTCCGGGAGGAGTCTCACCTCGCGGACGGCCGGCTCCCTCCCCGGGACTTCGATCTCGAGGAGCGCCGCGCCGGGGTACAGGCGCGGGAAGACGTACCTCCCCTCCCCGTCCGTCGTCGTCTCCTCCGCGGCGTTGAGGCCGTGGAGGAAGCGCAGGCGCGCCGACGCGACCGCCGTCCCCCCCGCGTCCGTGACGAGCCCGTCGAGGGCGGAGGAGCGACCGGCTCCCCGCTCCGGAGCGCCGCGGTTGTTCGACGCAGCGTAAGGATCGAACCGCCGGTGGACGAGGATCTCGACGAGGGGGAGGTCGGAGGGGACCGGAGGCGGCGGAGGCTCCTTCCTCGACGGCTGCGCCGGGACGGATCCGTCGTCGACCACCGCGCGCGGCTCCGCCGGGGACGCCAGGGTTCCCCCATCCCCTTCGTCGCGCGTCGCCCGGCCTCGGCTCCCTCCCGAATCGAGGAGGAGCAGGGCTCCCCCGCCGATCCCGAGGAGGACCAGGGCGGCGGCGCCGCCAAGGAGGATTCTCTCGCCTCGTTTCATTCGATCCGGTCCCGGGATCCAGGATAGTCGAGGAACCCTCCCCCGGTGACGTCGACAGACGCCGCGGGGGCTCGGCCCACGCCTGCCCTGCGAAGGAATAAGGATAAACCGCGCGCCGACGGAGCGGCAGTCGCGACCGGAGGATCCCTCCTCCGGCGCCGCGCTATCGTCGCGCCGTGGCGAGGTCGACCGCTCTCCCCTCCATCGCTCGCGCCACCGCCCTCCAGGTCGCGGGCCACGCCGTCTCCTCGCTGGCGACCCTCGCGACCTTAGGTCTCGCGGCGCGGGCTCTCGGGGAGGAAGGGTTCGGACGGACCACCTTCTTCCTCGCTCTCTTCGCGATCCTCGATCCCCTGGTCGACCTCGGGACGATGGGGGCCGCGATCCGGCGCGCGGCCTCGAGCCCGTCCGACGCGCGGGCGGCGATCGGCCGGGCCGCCCGGGTCCGGCTCCTCCTCGCCGCCCTCGGGGTCGTCGCGACGGCCTGCGTCGCTTCGGCCTGCGGGGAGGACCGGCCCGGGGCTTTCGCGCTCGCCTCGACCTACCTCTTCGGCCACGCCCTCGCCCCCTTCTCGATCCCCCTCCACGTCGAGCTTCGCTTCGGGGCGGTCGCCGCCTGCCGGGCGACCGGGGCCCTCGCGGGACTCCTCGCGACGGCGGTCCTTTCCGCGTCTCGCGCCCTCCATCCTTCCCTCGTCCTCCTCGCCTGGGGGACGGGCTCCGTCGTCTCGAACGCGGCGGCCGCGCTCGCCGCCCGCCGG
>CBRGOK010000879.1:0-1540 GCA_967798035.1 uncultured bacterium | reverse complement strand
TCGGCGAGGCGGAGCGGATCTGGGCCGCCAGAGCGTCTCTCAGCCTCTCGTCGGGCAGGTCCGCCAGGGGAGCGAGTGCCCGCGCCGCCTTGAGGACGTCGAGTCCGGCATCGCCCACCAGGGGGACGGCGCCCCGCTCCCCCCCGAGGACCCTCAGCAAGCCGCCCGTCGGGCGTCCGAGGTAGAGGAGCCATGTCTGCGCGCCGGAGGGATCGAATTCGTCGGCGACTCCCGGGAAGGCTCGGACATCGGAGAAGGGGGTCCACCCGCGGATCCCCTCCTCGATCTGGAATCGAACGGTTCCGGGGGAGGGGGACCCGACGGCCCGTCCGACGACGACCGCCTCCGCCCGGCGCGTGAGCTCCGCGAGCGTCGTCGATCCCGTCTCGCCTCCCGGCGCCGGACTCGCCAGGAAAGTGGCGGCGGCGCAGACGACGGCGCGCCTCATTCGAGGACGACCGCCTCGCGCAGGTAGGCCCGGTTGATCGGACGGAAGCGCAGCGGCAGGAGGGCGAGGTTGGTCCAGGAGAAGCCCGAGACCATCACGTCGAGCGCCGCCCCGTTGAGGTTGTGCTTGGAGGCCGTCCCGTGGAGACCCTCCGGGGGAAGGCCGGTCTCCACGAGGCCGAAGGAGTGGCCCAGCTCGTGCGCGAGGATCACCCCCGTCGAGCGGGAGAAGCGCTCCACCGCGAGCCCGATCGCGAGGAACCGGGCCATCTCCTCGGGGCTCGCCGTCGACGGATCGAAGCCCGGGCCGAGGACCGCCGGGTCGAGCGGGTCCGCCCCCGCGGGAGTCCCGCCGAAGTCCGGGGCGAGCGGGGCGAACGTCTGGCCGAAGAGCGAGGGGCTCCCCGGCCCGGAGGCGAGGTAGGCGTTGCCGAGCGCGATGAACAACTCCCCCGGGAAGACGCCGAGCGGGGGTTCGAGCAGCGTGTCGTCGTCGGCGAGGTCGGCGTTGTGGGGGTCGAACCAGGCGCGCCCCACGACCCCGGTCGTCGGCTCGCCGATCGCGCGGCCGGGGTCGGCCGGATCGATCCCGCCGAGCGCGATCCGGGTGAAGGGGGCGCCGGGCGGGGAGGCGTGCAGCTCGACCCGGACGCCGAGCAGGAGCCCGGAGGCGACCGCGAGGACCGCGTCGCGACACCGGTCTCGCATGCCGGCGTTCGTCCCCGCGGGATCCCCTTCCGCGAGCAGGCCGTGGGCGAGGAGGTCGTCCTCGAAGTCGGCGATCCCGTTCCCGCCCGAGTCGGGCCCGCGGTCGAGCCCGAAGTCGACGTGGACGCGCTGGACCTCGTCGAAGGGTCGGAGCGCGTCGGGAAAGGCGACGACCGCGAACGCGAGGGAGGCCTCCGCCGAGGCGTTCCCCGCGAGATCCTCGATCCTCGCGGTCGCCGCCGTCGCGCCGAGCGGGAAGGCGAGTCGATCCGGGACGGCGAGGGAGGCCCCCGACCCTCCCACGGACGTCTCCCGGAAGAGGTCCTCGCCCGCACCGGTCGCCGGAAGCTCCTCGGGCCCGAGGGGGCTCGCCGCGGCGAGGAGG
>CBRGOK010000878.1:0-1546 GCA_967798035.1 uncultured bacterium | reverse complement strand
AGCGCGGGCGAGGCCGACCCCGATCGCCGTGCCGTCCTCGTCCCGGAACTTCGCGAGCTCCACGCCGTCGAGGAACTCGACGAGGGCCTCCCGGTCGAGCGTGAAGGGGCATCGCAGGTCGGCGTAGCGCGCGAACGTGACGAGGGCGAGCCGGTCGTTGCGGCGGGCGCGCGCGAAGCGCGCGACGACCCCCTTCACGACGGCGAGACGGCTCTTCCCCTCCGCCATGTCCTCGTGGGCCATGCTCCCGGAGCGGTCGACGGCGAGGGCGATGTCGATCCCCTCGGAGTAGAGGAGGACTTCCTCCCGTCCGGCGAGCGGGCGGGCGAGCCCGACGGCGAACCCGAGGAGGCCGAGTCCCTGAAGGAGCAGGGGGAGGCGCCGCCACGGGACGCCCCGCCCCGACAGGCCGGTGGCGAGGGCGCTCGCCGGGAACCGGATCCGGACCCTCCCTCTCCCGGCGACGAGCGCGAGGGGGACGAGGAGGACGCCGAGGAGGAACCAGGGCTCCCCGAGCTCGAGGAAGGAGCCTCCCGGCAGGGGGATCACGCGGCCGCCTCCGTCGGAGCGGGGAGCCGGTCGGGCCGGGTCTCCTCCACGAAGCGCCGGGCACCCGCGAGCGCCTCTCGCACCTCCTCGCGGCTCGGCAGGTGACGGGCGTACTTGACGAGGTCGCAGGCCTCGAGGAAGGAGCGGAGGAGACTCCGCGTCTCGAGGGAGAAGCCCCGGAACGACGCCGCCTCCTCCAGGAACTCCTCGGTCGTGCGCTCGGGCGCGCGCAGCCCGAAGCGCCCCTCGATGTACTCGCGGATCCCCATCGAGAGGTCGTAGTAGAAGGCCTTCTGCGCCTCCGGGTCGGTGAGCGTGCGCCGCCCGAGCTCCTCAAGGAGGCGGAGGGCCCGCACGTGCGGCGGGACGGGAGGCGCGAGCGGAGCCCCCTGCCGACGGCGCCGGAGGACGCGGAAGAGGAGCGCACCCGCCGCGAGGAGGACGGCTCCCGCCGCGATCCAGGGCCAGAGGAGGGGGGGCGCCTCGACCGGCCCCTTGAGGGGCCGCAGGTCCGCGTCCTTCTCCGAGAGGACGGAGACGACCTCGATCGACGCCCCCTGCGTCGGCTGGAACCCCTCCTTCCCATCCCGCTTGAACCGAACGACCTGCGGCGGGATCTCGAGCTTCCCGGCGGCGGTGGGGATCGCCTCGATCCGCCGGCGCTCCTCGGTCCGGCCGGCAGTATTCACCCGCTCGACGCCGCGGTCGTGGACCCGCCAGCCCGGGAGCGCCTCCTCGACCTTGGGCCACTCGATCGACTCGAGCCCTCCGTGGCGGACGGCGAGGACGACCTCCACCCGGTCCCCGACACGCGCCTTCGGAGGGCGCACCTCGAGGGAGACCTCGACCCCGGAGCCCTGGAGGAGGAGGAGCGCGGCGTGGAGGATCACTCCCTCGCCCCCCGCCGCTCGCGGCGATGGAAGAACTCGAGGACCGGGTCGATCACGGGGCGGTCGGTCCGCACCTCCAGCCGGTCCACTCCCGCGCGCGCCGTCCC
>CBRGOK010000877.1:0-1550 GCA_967798035.1 uncultured bacterium | reverse complement strand
CTCCGGGACCTCGACGGGGATCTCGATCAGCGTGAACGCCCCGGAGCCGGCGTCGACCCGCTGGACGTTGAAGACGTTCCGCCCCGGCCTCACCCCGTCGATCGAGTAGGAGCCGTCCTCGCGCGAGACGGCGTTCCGCATCCGGAGCTCCTTCCCCTGACCGGCGGGGAGGGCGGTGAGGATCGCCCCCCCGACCGGGCGCTCGCCGGAGAGGACGCGGCCGTGGACGCGGACGCCCCCTCCCTCCTCCTCGCCCAGGACGACGTGCGTGATCCGCCCCTCCTCGACCTCGGCGGAGGTCGCCCGCATCCCTTCCATCAGCTGGCTCATCGACTCGGGGTCGACCGCGCCGTCGAAGCGGAGCGACATCGAGGTCACTTGGTAGGAGCCGGGGGAGAGCGCCTTGACCAGGAAGTACCCCTTCTCGTCGGTCTCGGTCGAGCGCATGACCGACGCCGTCGGCGTGGAGACCATCACCATGCATCCCTGGACCGGGGCGCCCCCCTCGCCGTAGACGAATCCGTCGACGCCTCCGCCGGCGGCGAGGACGATCTCGACGTCCTCCACGGTCGTTCCCGCCTCCAGGCGGAGAGGCGCCGAGCGGCCCTCCGCGAAGTCGGGGTGCTTCGCGGAGAGCGCGACCTCCCCGGAGGGGAGCCCCTCCAGGCGGAACTCCCCCTTCGCGTCCGTCCGCGCCTCGTTCCGCTCCCCGGTCATCGACTGGAAGACCGCGAACGCCCCCTGCATGGCCGTCGTGACGACGGCCCGCTCGACCGGGGAACGGTCGCCCGCCGCGATTACGCGCCCGCGGACGACCGCCTGCGGCTGGAGGCGGATCACCACGCCCGGCGTCGTCGCCCCCTCGCGGACGGCGACGTTCTCGATCTTCGCCGCCGCGTGGCCCGGGGCTTCCGCCCGGAAGAGGTAGGTCCCGGGGTCGAGGCCGCTCCACTTGAAGGCCCCGTCCTCCGAGCGGAACTCCTTCTCCTTCCCCTTCACCTCCAGCATCCCGAAGGCGGTCTCGCGCGTCTCGATGCGGAACGAGGGGATCGGCTCCTCCGTCTTCCCGTCGACGACGATCCCGGCGACGCCGCCGCAGGGGCGGAGGCGCAGCTCGAGGTCCTTCGTCCCCGGCTTCACGCCGGTCGCGACGGCCGAGGCCTCGTCCTCGCTCCTCGCCAACACCTTGAACGGCCCGGCTCCGAGGCCGGTGATCCGGAACGAGCCGTCCTCCCCCGTCCGCGCGCGGCTCCGGGTCCCCCCGGAGAGGACCGCCGGGTCCGCCATCGTGAACGCGTTCGGCTCGAACCTCGCCCGCACGTCGATCCCCCTCGCCGGCGCCCCCTTCGGGTCGAGGACGCGGCCGGAGATCGAGTTCCCCTCGGGAAGGACGGAGGCCTCCGCCGAGGTGGTCTTCCCCTCCTCGACGCGGACCTTCGCGGTCTTCGACTTCTTCCACCCGACCTTCTCCGCCGTCACCCGGTACTCGCCGGAGGCGAGCCCGCCGATCCGGTAGTTCCCGTCGGCGGCCGTCTTCGCCTTCCCCTCGT
>CBRGOK010000876.1:0-1550 GCA_967798035.1 uncultured bacterium | reverse complement strand
TCGTCTGCGAGGCCTGGGCCTTCGCCGTGGAGATCGAGGTGAGGAAGAGGGGGTAGTCCGGCGCGGGGAGGTGGACCTCGGGAGGCGCGTGGTGGATCAGGTTCACCCGCCCGCTCGGCGTCGGGAACCGCCTCCCCTCGAACAGCACCTTCGGGACAAAGGGATTGAGGACGGGCCCCTCCTCGAGCCGCTCGAGCGTCGCTCCCTTCGCCTCCGCCCGGCGCAGGAAGCGCTTCTTCCAGTCGCGGGCGCTCCCCTCCATCGCCTCCGCCAGGCCGACCCTCGGCGCGAGCGCCTGGAGGATCTCGAGGTCGGTCCGCACCCCCGCGGGCGGCGGGACGACCGGCCGCAGGTTCGCGAGGTAGTGGTGGCCGTAGGCGCCCAGGAGGTCGTCGTCCTCGAGCATCGTCGTCGTGGGGAGGAAGAGGTCGGCGCAGCGGGCGGTGTCGGTCAGGAAGGAGTCGACGACGACGACGAAGTCGCGGGTCTCGAGCGCCCGGACCACGGTCTCCGACTCGGGGAGCATCGCGACGGGGTTCCCCGCCGTGACCCAGACCATCCGGATCGGGGGGTCCTCCGCGGCGAGCACCTCCGGGCCGAGGAGGGGCTCGCAGATCGAGCGGGGAGCGGCGCGCAGCCCCCCGATGAAGGAGGTGTCGAAGGCGCCGCGGCGCTTGAAGTAGAAGGAGACCCCCCCGCCGGGCACCCCGAGGTTCCCGGAGATCGCCCCGAGGGCGTCGAGGGCGCGGATCGTCCCCGAGCCGTTCGCCCGCCGCTGCATCCCCCAGCCGACGAGGATCGCGGAGGGCCCCTCGCCGTACTCGCGGGCGAACTCGGCCAGTTCCTCCGGGGCGACGTCCGCCCTCCCCGCCCACTCCTCGACGGATCGGGAGAAGGCGAGGCTCCGGAACGTCTCGAAGTGGTCGCAGTACCTGGGGGCCTCCGGGTCGGTCCTCTCCTCCTCGAAGAGGACGCGCGCGGTCCCCATCGCCAACGCGAAGTCCCCCCCCGGGCGCGGTCGGAGGATCCGGTCGCAGATGGTGGCCGTCCGGTTCCAGACCGGGTCGACGAAGAGGAGGCGCGCGCCGCGCGCCTTGGCCTCCCGCAGCACCGGCAGGGTGTGGATGCTGCTCGCGAAGACGTTCTTTCCCCAGAGGACGATCGTCCGGGAGTTCAGGAGGTCGAAGAGGTCGTTCGAGTCCTCCAGCCCGAAGTCGGTCTCCTGCGCGGCGTCCCCCGCCCCCGAGCAGATGTCCCCGCGCTTCGTCGTGACCGGCCCGAAGCGCTCGAAGAAGTAGTCGCAGGCGTACTTGAGGACGCCGAGCGTCCCGCCGCTGCGGTAGTGGAAGATCGAGGCGGGGCCCGATTCCGCCCGGAAGGCGAGCATCCGCTCCGCGGCGAGGTCGAGCGCCTCGTCCCATCCGATCGGGACGAAGCCGCCGTTCCGGCGGAGGAGCGGCGTCGTGATCCGGTCGGGGTCGTATTGGCGCTCGAGGAACCGGTTCGTCCGCTCGCACAGGAAGCCGCGCGTGACGGGGTGGTCGGGGTCC
>CBRGOK010000875.1:0-1558 GCA_967798035.1 uncultured bacterium | reverse complement strand
CGAAGGGGTGGGGGCCGGGACCGGGGAAGGGGGGGACCGTAGGGAGGACGAGGGCCCCGGAGTACACGGTCGTCGCGGTCCCGCTCACGTTCGCCGCGAAGGTCGGGCTCAGCGCGTCGGGCCCCGCCGCGCTATCGGAGAGGGAGAGCGTCACCGTGAGGGTCCGGCCGGACAGCGCGTAGGAGTTGGAGGCCGCCTGCCCCGGGCGGAAGGAGACGCCCGTGATCACGATCGGGAAGACGACGCCGGAGGCGAGGAAGTCGGAGGCGGCGTAGACCTGCTGGTAGCGCCCGACCCCGCCGGGCGAGAAGAAGTTGAGGGGGTAGCTGTTGTTGTCGGGCCCCTGCGTCGCCGTCCAGGCGGACGGGACGACGACGTCGGAGGCGTCGGCGCCCGAGGCGAGGAGTGCCAAGGGGAGGAAGCCCCTCGAAAGGCGGCGACCCCGACCACCCGTCCGCGCCTCCACGACCGTTCCCTTCGTTTCCTTCATCCTAGTCCAGCTCCTGACAACCGAGGCCCGCGGCTTCGACCCGAGGAGAGCGATCCGGATCATCGTCGGGGATCCGCGCGGCGTCGAGACCCTGTTCGCCCTCCTCGCCGCGCGGGGTCCGGCCCCGGGAGGGCCCGGGGCCGGTCGGACCTCGGGGGGAAGGATCAGAAGAGCGTGACGACGGCGGCGTTCGAGACGCGGACCCCGCCGGCGATCGGCTCGGAGGGGACCCACTGGACGTACACCTTCCCTCCCGCGAGCGAGGGGTTCGCGGGGATCGGCGTCGGCACCGACGCCGATCCGCCTCCCGCGCCCGATCCGGAGACCGGCCACGGGATCAGGACGTCGCCGGAGACGAGGAGGGGGCAGCCCGGACCGCCGAACGGGGCGAGGTCGATCGGGAGGGGAACCCCGAGCCAGGAGACATCGGACGCCCCGAGGACGAGGAAGGCCGATCCTCCGCCCGTCGCGTTCGCGAGGGTGATCGCGAAGGAGGCGTTGCCGAGGGTGGGGGCGCCGCCGCTCGAGCCGATCGAGGGGACGTAGCCGCCCGCCCCCGCGCATCCCGCGCCGAAGGGAGCGAAGAGGGACTCGTAGGAGACGCGAGTGATCAGGCCGGTCGTGTCGCCGAAGTCGGCCGTCGTGGCGACCGGATTCCCCTGGCTCACCTGCCGCGAGACGGCGTCGCCGAGGATGCCGATGGAGTCGAGGGGAGCATTCGCGCCGGGCACGGAGGACCCGAGGACGGAGAGGTCGAGGAGGAGGTCCGAGGCGCCCGTGTAGACGAAGGGGGTCTGGAGCGGGATCGTCCAGACGAAGGGGTGGGGCCCGGGACCGGGGAAGGGGGGGACGGTAGGAAGGACGAGGGCCCCGGAGTACACGGTCGTCGCGGTCCCGCTCGCGTTTGCGGCGTAGGTCGAGCTCAGCGCGTCGGGCGCCGCGGCGGAGGCGGAGAGAGAGAGCGTCAACGTGAGGGTCTGGCCGGCGAGCGGGTAGGAGGTGGTGGGGGTCATTTGGCCGGGACGGAAGGCGAGCGCCGTGATCGCGACCGGGAAGGCGACCCCGGAG
>CBRGOK010000874.1:0-1564 GCA_967798035.1 uncultured bacterium | reverse complement strand
GGAGGTCCGCTCCGCCCTCGCGGCGTTCCTCCCCCCCGAGGCCTCCGTCGGGAATCCCGTCGACATGATCGCGTCGGCCTCCGCGGAGGACTACCGCCGGGCGATCGAGGTCGTGGCGGAGTCCGGCAGCGTCGACGCGCTCGTGGTGATCTTCATCCCCCCGATCGTGACGCGGCGGGAGGACGTGGCGCGCGCGATCCGGGACGCGGCGCGCGCCTCCCGGCGGAAGATCCCCTTCCTCGCCGTCTTCATGTCCGCGCGCGGCGTCCCCGAGGAGCTGGCGGGCGAGGAGGTCCGCATCCCCTCCTACGCCTTCCCCGAGGACGCCGCCCGGGCGCTCGGCCGCGCCGCCGAGTACGGCGCGTGGCGACGGAGACCCGACGGCTCGGTCCCCGAATTCACCGACGCGCGCCGCGACGAGGCCTCCGGGGTGCTCGCCTCGGCCCTCGCCGCGGGGCCGGGGTGGCTCCCGCCCGCGGAGGCCTTCCGGCTGCTCGCCGGCTACGGGCTTCCCCTCGCCCCCTGGAGGCTCGCGACGACTCCCGACGCGGCCGGACGGGCCGCCGAGGAGATCGGCGGGGAGGTCGCGCTCAAGGCGGTCGCCCCGACCCTCCTCCACAAGAGCGACGTCGGGGGCGTGCGGCTCTCGCTCCGGGGGGCGCGCGAGACCGCAAGGGCCGCCGCGGAGATGGCCGCGGAGGTCGAGCGCCACGGGCACCGGGTCGAGGCCTTCCTCGTCCAGCGGATGGCGCCGAAGGGGGTCGAGATGATCGTCGGCGTGATCCACGACCCGCACTTCGGCCCCGTCGTCGCGTGCGGCGCCGGTGGGACGTCCGCCGAGGTGCTGCGGGACGTCGCCGTCCGGATCACGCCGCTCACCGACCTCGACGCGGGTGAGATGATCCGTTCGCTCGCCACGTACCGGCTGCTCGAGGGGTGGCGAGGGGCGCCGCGCGCGGACGTGCGCGCCCTCGAGGAAGTGGTCCTCCGCGTGGGGGCGCTCGTCGCGTCCCATCCCGAGGTCGCGGAGATGGACCTCAATCCGGTCGTCGTCCTCCCCGAGGGGGTCGTGGTCGTGGACGCGCGCGTTCGCGTCGAGATCCCCGTCCCGCGACCTCCCCTCGCCGCACGGGAGAAGCCGGCCGGATCGCCGTGAGCCTCCGGACAGGGAGCGTGGGGGAATCGCGCCCCGCTCCCGCGAAGGCGGACGGGCCGGGGCCGGGCGGGCTCGACGGCGCCGAGGCGGCGCGCCGGCTCGCCGCCCACGGCCGGAACGAGATCCGGCGCGAAGCGGGCGTTCCCCCCTGGCGCCTCCTCCTCCAGCAGTTCCGGGGACCCCTGGTCGGGCTCCTGCTCGGAGCGTGCGTGCTGGCCGCGGTTCTCGGCGAGACCGCGGACGCCGTCGCGATCGGGGCGATCGTCGCCCTGATCGGGGCCGTCGGCTTCCTCCAGGAGTACCGGGCGGAGCGAGCGCTCGCCGCCCTGCGCTCGATGACGGCCCCGCTGGCCCGCGTGCGCCGGGACGGCCGCGCCGCCCTCGTGCCGGCCGCGGAGGTCGTGCCCG
>CBRGOK010000873.1:0-1564 GCA_967798035.1 uncultured bacterium | reverse complement strand
CGCCACCGCGGGGGCGACCTGGATCCTCCTCGTCGCCGGCGCGCTCGTCACGAGCACCGGCTCGGGGGACGCCGTCCCCGACTGGTGGTTCCTCCCGATCTCCCACGGCTCCTTCCTCCCCCCGATAGTCGGCGGTGTCCTCTTCGAGCACGGCCACCGGCTCGTCGCCACGACGGTCGGTCTCCTCGCTCTCGCGCTCGCCTTCGCCCTCGCGCGGTCGAAGGCCTCGCGCGCGGTGCGCTCGCTCGGGTTCGCCGTCCTCGCGGGTGTCGTATTCCAGGGGATCCTCGGCGGGGTGCGGGTCTTCCGCTTCGAGCCGACCCTCGTCGCGGTCCTCCACGCCTCCCTCGCCCAGGCGATCTTCGGCGCCACCGTCGCGCTCGCCATCCTCCACTCGCGGGGGTGGGACCGGGCGGAGCGGGCCGGCGCGGACCGGGACACGGCGCCCCTCCTCGGCCTCTCCTCGGCGACGACGGTCCTCGCCTTCGCGACCCTCGTCCTCGGCGCGGTGATGCGGCACACGGGGAAGGGGATCGTCTTCCACGTCCTCCTCGCGGGGATCACGACGGTCTGCGCGATGCTCGCCGCCTCGCTCGGCCTGCGGTCGGAGGAGCAGGCGCTGCGCCGGCCCGCGCTGGCGCTCGCCGTCCTCCTCTCCGTCCAGCTCGCCCTCGGCGTCGGCTCCCTCGCGATCGTGACGACCGCCTTCCAGCGCTCCACGGCGGCCCCGCCGCTCCACCTCGCGACCGTGACGGCCCACCTCGCCGTCGGGGCCGGCCTGCTCGCGACCTCCCTGGTCCTGGCGTTGCGGGCGCGGAGGGCCTACGGCGCGCGCGCGGCGCTCGCGGCGCCGGCGGAGGCGACGGCGTGAGCGAGGGCCTCCCGCTCGCGGTCTCCGCCGCCCGCCCGAGGGCGCGGGTCGCCGACTTCCTCGCCCTGACCAAGCCGGGGATCACGGCGATGGCGGGCGCGACGGCGCTCGCCTCGGCGCTCCTCGCCGCTCCGGGGGATCTCGATCTCGTCGGGCTCGCCTGGCTCGTCGCCGGCACCGCGCTCGTCGGGGCCGGCTCGAACGCCCTCAACATGTTCCTCGAGCGCGACGTCGACGGCCGGATGGTCCGGACGCAGGGGCGCCCCCTCCCCGCGGGGCGGATGGCCCCGGGGGAGGCCCTCGCCTTCGGCGCCCTCGCCTCGAGCGCCGGCGTGCTCGCGCTCGCCCTCGGGACCTCCCCCCTCGCGGGTCTCCTCGGGGCCGCGGCGGCGATCGTCTATGTCTTCCTCTACACGCCGCTCAAGCGGACAACCTCCCTCTGCACCGTCGTCGGGGCGATCCCCGGCGCGCTCCCCTGCCTGATCGGGTGGGCGGCGGTCCGGGGCACCCTCGACCGGAACGCCTGGCTCCTCTTCCTCGTCGTCTTCTTCTGGCAGCTCCCCCACTTCCTCGCGATCGCCTGGATCTGGCGGGAGGACTACGCGCGCGGGGGGCTCTCGATGCTCACGGTGGAGGACGGGGAGGGCGCGGCGAGCTCGACCCATATCTGAACGAGCTCGCGAAGATGCAGAT
>CBRGOK010000872.1:0-1570 GCA_967798035.1 uncultured bacterium | reverse complement strand
AGGCAGCCGGGAAAAGGAACACGACAAGGGCTCTTCCGAACGAACGGAACATGAGGTTCTCCTCGGACGCAGGCGGGATTCCGGAGAGGGGGACGCTCCGGGGCCAGACCTTTGACCGGTTTCATGATAAGGGACGGTCCCGCGCCGTCAAAGCCCGGCGGCGCCTAGGGAAGGGAGAGCTTCCCGAGGGGGACGGCGCGCCGGGCGCCGGTCACGGCGGGGAGGTTCGTCGCGAGGCCGGCGAGGGCGTCGTTCGCGAGGATGGCGAAGGCGACCGCCTCCCTCGCCAGGGGGTCGAGCCCCGCCTCCGCCGTGGACCCGACCCTCGCCGGGGAGAGGCGCCGGCGCAGGGCCTTCTGGAGGGCGGCATTGCGGACCCCCCCTCCGGCGAGGAGGACCTCGGCGGGCCGCCGGGATTCGGGGACGAAGCGCCGGATCGAGAGGGCGACGCAGGCGGCCGTGAACTCCGCGGCCGTCGCCAGCAGGTCCTCCAGTCGGGCGCGGGGGGCCCGCCGGCGGAGCGCGCGCACGTAGGGCTCCCCGAACTCCTCCCGGCCCGTCGACTTCGGCGGGCGCCTGCGCAGGAAGGGGTGGGAGAGCATCCAGGCCAGGAGGGGCTCGAGCACCCTGCCCCGCAGCGCGAGCCTCCCTCCCGCGTCGTAGCGCTTCCTCCCTCCGGTCGCCGCCTGGAGGAGGCCGTCGAGGACCATGTTCCCGGGGCCGGTGTCGAACCCGCGGACGTCGTCGAGGGAGGAGCCGAGGATCGTCAGGTTCGCGATCCCTCCGAGGTTGAGGAGGGCCCGCCCGCGTCTCCCGCCGAAGAGAACGAAGTCGGCGTAGGGGGTGAGGGGCGCCCCTTCCCCTCCCGCGGCGACGTCCCGCTGGCGGAAGTCGGAGACGACCGGGACGCGCAGTCCCTCCGCGATCCGGTCGGCCTCGCCGATCTGGAGAGTGCCTCGGCTTCCGTCGTGGAACACCGTCTGCCCGTGCGAGCCGAGGAGGTCGAACCTCCGTCCGCGGCCGACGACGGACCGCACCGCTCGGACGAAGGCGTCGGCGACCTCGAGGGAGAGCCGGGCGATCTCCGGCGCGTCGAGGAAGGGAGCGCGCAGGAGCGAGGCGCGCAGGGCGCGCGGGTAGGCGCGCGTCCCGAACTTCACGAGTTCGACTCGAGCCCGGGGTCCGGCTCCTCGGACGCGGACGAGGGCGACGGAAACGCCGTCCGCCGAAGTTCCCGAGAGGGCGCCGGCGACGAGGAGAGGACGACGGCGGGCCAGGCGGGCGAGACGGGCGAGCCTTTCTAGGGGGAACATCGCCGGAAGGCGGCGCATCCTACGCGCGCGCGATGGCGCCGCCCCGTTCCGGCCCCTAGCATCCTCCCCACTTGGTGATTCCGTGGAGATGCATCGCATGAACGACCGCCTCCGCAAGCTCATCCCCGCCACCCTCGGCGCGCTCGCCCTCGCGACCGCCGCCTCCGCGCAGCCGAACGTCATCTCTGGGCTCGACATCGCCCTCCAGTCCCTGGGCTCGGTCTCGAGCAACGGACACTCGGGGGTCTTCCCGAACG
>CBRGOK010000871.1:0-1581 GCA_967798035.1 uncultured bacterium | reverse complement strand
GGCTCGTCCCTCGCCAGCCCCGCTTCGTTCATCGACAGTCCTCGTCGCCCTTCCCAGCGCCGGGATGCAACTCCCGCGGCAAGGTGAGGCTGCTGGTGTCGCCGAAGACATCCCTCAGCGCCCGCATGGCGCGGAAGAGCAGCATCGAGACTGCCTTCTCGCTGCGGTCCATGCGGAGGGCAACCTCCCGCGCCGGGAGTCTCTCGATGAGGGTGAGAAGGATGACCTGGCGGTGGTTCGGCGAGAGAGTCTGGATTGCCTGCAGAAGACGCTCGAGGCGCTCCTCCCTCCGGAGCATCCGGCTCGGTGAGGTCTGCCGAGAGAGAGCCTCGACGGGGGTCGGGCTCGAGTCGCACGACGCCCCGAACGCCTTGGCATCGAGCGAGACCTCACGGCGGTAGTCCGCCTTCCCGGCCGTGAGGCGGCGGGCCCGGTCGGCGACGGCGTGATGTGCGATCCCCGCGAGCCACCCGCGCAGCGCGTCATCGTCGTTGCCCCGGAACTGCTCGATCGAGCGGAAGGCGCGGAGGAGCGTTTCCTGGAGAAGGTCGTCGACCTCGACCCGGCTGCGGAGCCCCTCGCCGAGCTGGATCGAGATGAGCGAGCGAAGCGGCCCCTCGTGCTCCCGGGCGAGGACATCGAAAGCATCACGCTCTCCCTGCCGGGCGCGCTGGATCAGCTCCTGCCTTCTCCGATCGGTGCTCATGTGTCCGCCGGAGGCGATTTTAGCGGGTGGGGGAACGCTTAGGAACTGACCTCCCTGGAATCCGGTCGCGCCGGGATAGACGTTCGCGAGTTGTAGGAGTTTTCGCAGTATTACCGGGGGGGTCGGAAAATTCGGGATCGCCTCATCGGTTCCGGAGGACCGCGATCCCGACTCCACTGACGACCGCAAAGTCGATGTCGCCATCCCCATCGACGTCTCCGGTGGCGATGTTCCCCGAGCTCTGGCCCCCGTACAGGAAGGGCCCCTCGAAGGTGCCATCCCCCGCGTTCTTGAGGATCCAGACGGTCCCGAGCGTCAGGCCCATGAGGTCGAGGTCGCCGTCGAGGTCGAGGTCCCGGAGCGGCTCCGCGGGATCGAGGACCGGGTTGGGGCGGGCAAGGAACTCCGCGCGCGCATCGAAGCGGCCCCCCGCGTTGTAGAGGACAGACACCCGATCGTAGGCTGGGCTCCCGAACGTGTAGCCGACCGCGATGTCGTCCTCGCCGTTGCCGTCGAGGTCGCCGATCTGGAGAGAAGAAGGGCTCGCCGGAAGCGTGTAGGTCGCCGCGGCGCCGAAGGCGAACGGGCCCGAGGCGGGGAGGACGGCGAGGATCCGGCTGCGGCCGTAGCCTTCCGTCAAGGCGAGGTCCGGACGCCCGTCCCCGTTGAGGTCCGCGAGCGCCATCGCGGTGAGGTTCGGTTGGCCCGTGAAGCTCTTCGGGGTGCCGAAGACGCCGCCGCCCAGGTTCTCGATGGCCGAGAACCCGGCGGAACTGCCCGCGACGAGGTCGGGATCGCCGTCTGCGTCGAGGTCCGCGAGGGCGACGGCGGAGGCACGGTCCGTCCCGAGGAGCTGCGCGGGAAGTGGCGTGAAG
>CBRGOK010000870.1:0-1586 GCA_967798035.1 uncultured bacterium | reverse complement strand
GTGCTGTAGAAAAAGGGCACCGCCCCGCTAGGGAACAACTCCCGCTCGCGTCGGATCACGAACATGTGGAGTTCGTCCCTCCGGCGGCGCGGCCATCCGGGGACGGAGATCCACCACTTGTAGCGCGGATCGCCGTCCGGGTCGTTCCAGGGCTCCACATGGACCTTCGCGCCCGGGAAGCTCCTCTCGATCGACCGGATCAGGGCCGTCATCCGCCTGTCTCTCACGACGTCACCCTACGGACGAACCGAATCACCCGGAAGACGTCGGCGGTTACGACCGCGGGGAATCCTCCGCCCTGCGCCTGACCCATCCCTTGTCGAGATACCAGCGCGCCGTCTGCGCCAGCCCCTCCTCGGGCGGGACCCTCGGCGCCCATCCGGAGGCCTGCCGGAAGGCCGAGTCGTCGCAGGTCCACGCCTCCTGCCGCATCTCCCGCCACTTGTCGTAGCCGAAGACCGTCGCGCCGGGCCGCCCGCGGAGGCTCGCCCAGATGTCGCATCCAAAGGCCGCGGCGATCACGACCGGGGCGGGAATCCGCAGGACGCGGAGGGGAACCCCGAACGCCCCCGCCGCGCAGGCGAGGACCTGCTCGGGGGACCGGGGACCCTCCCCCCGGACGAGGTGGACGGACCCGGTCGGCAGGGGCCGATCGAGGGCGACGAGGATCGCCCCGACGAGGTCGGAGACGTGGATCAGGTCGATCGCCCGCACCCGCCCGATCCGCGGGGCGAGTCCCTTCGCCGCCGAACGGAAGAAGGGGAGCATCCCCCGGTCGCCGGGCCCGAAGACGATCGGGGGCCGGATCGCGCAGGTGCGGATCCGGTCGCTCGCCTCCCCGAGGACCCGCTCGGCCTCGGCCTTGCTCCACCCGTAGTGACTCACGGGTCGGGCGGGATCCGAGTCGCGGGCGGGACGGCCCTCCCGCGCCGGACCCGCCGCCGCGAGGCTCGAGACGAGGACGAATGTGCGGCAGCCTCCCTCGAGTCCGCCGTCGAGCAGGGCACGCGTCCCCTCCACGTTCACGCGGCGGTACCCATCGCGAGTCGGGGATGAGAGGAGGGCGGCACAGTGGACGATGCCGTCCACTCCCGCCGCCGCCCGTCGAAGGCTTTCCCGGTCCTCGAGCCTCCCCAGGGAGACCTCGAACCCCTGCTCCTGGAGCGAGGAGGCCCTCGACGGGTCCCGCGCGAGGAGCCGGACGGCGTCTCCTCGGGCGAGGAGGGCCCGGGCGAGATGGGAGCCGACGAACCCGGTTCCCCCGGTGACGAGGACGCGACTGCGCGTGGACAGAAAGACCTGCCTCCCGTCGCCCGGGAGACCCGGACGACGCAGGCGGGACTCTACCCATTGGGCCCGGGGCGACCTCCCTCCCCAGGCGCTGGGGCAACCGCGCGGCGAGCGCGTTGACGCTCCAAGGACCCCCTCCTAGGATCCGCGACCCCCGAGCGGGCGGATCCCCCCAGGGCAGCCTCCGCCTCGGATAGGAGAAGGTAGGACCCCCAGTTGCCCCCCCCCCGCGCCGGGGGGGGGCCCGCGGCGGGCAGTGCGGCCGGGTCACGACCGGCACGGACCGCCGCGCCGCC
>CBRGOK010000869.1:0-1591 GCA_967798035.1 uncultured bacterium | reverse complement strand
ATGGAGTCGGGGATGCGCTCGACCCCGGTGTCGAAGTTGAAGTTGAAGCCCCCGGGCACGAACGAGACGGAGGCCCCGGCCTCCGCGTGGCACTGGTCGCACTTCCCCGCGGCGAGGGTTCCCCCCTCGGAATCGTCGGCCTCGAAGATGTCCCGCCCGCGCGCGACGAGGGGGGAGCGGAAGCGGACGTCCTCCAGCTCGTCGGGGTCCGCGTCCCGGCCGAGGGAGAGCGTGAACGCCTCGATCGCGTCGAGCTCCTCCTCCGTCGCGAAGCGGAAGTCGGTCCCCGGCTCGCGGCGAAGCGTCTTCGTGAGGTGCTGCCGGATCGCGCCGGTCGCGAACTCCCGCAGCGTCCCGCTCCCGGGCGCCCCGTCCCCCGACCATCCGGTCCGCTCCGCGGGGAGGACGACCGGCTCGTCCCCGGTCGGGGGAGGCGCCGTGATCGAGGTCGACATCGCGAGGGTGTGGGGCACACCGCGAAGGACGAAGCGGTTCTCGAGGTCGTCGAAGCCGTCGACGTTCTCGAGGATGAGCCCCGCCTTGCGCATCAGCTCGGGCTTCTCGAAGTTGCGCGCCAGCTCCGGAACGAACTCCGCGACGAAGAGCGGGGCGCGGGCCGGGAGGGTCGCGATGAAGGCGGGGTCGATCGTGAGGTTGTTCTCCGCCGGGTGACAGGTTCCACACGTCCGCCCGTTGCCGGCGAAGGTCTCGTTGAAGAAGAGGTCCGCCCCCTTCGCGACGAGGCGGTCGAGGTCGGTCTCCCCCCCCTTCCCCTCCCCCTGCCAGGCGCTTCTCGCCATCCGCTGGAAGAGGCTCGCCGTTCCGAAGAGGAGGCCCGAGCTCGTCGGGTCCACGCCGGCGCGGGTGACGACGACGGCGTCCACCTCGAACCCCGCGAGGCGGTCGCGGAGGTCGGCCTCGAGGATCCCCTTGCTCCCCCGCGCGGCGAGCGTTCCGGCCTTGAGGGTCCGGTCCCCCGTCTCGGGGCGCGCGCTCTTCCCGGGGCCGGGGACGTCGTCGACGAGCCAGACCTCGTAGGCCTTGGGGTCCTCGAGTCCGGCGACCTCGACCCGCAGGGTGCCCCGCTCCGGGTCGATCGTCGCGCGGCCGGTCGCGCGGGTGAACTCGGTCGAGAAGGCCTTGGACCAGCCGAGCCGCACGGAGATCTTCCCGCCCGCGGCCCCGTCCCGCTCCCTCCACGCGCGGTAGGCCACCTCGACCCTGCGCCCGGCGCCGACGTGGGCGAAGGCGAGAGCCGGGTCCGAGACGGGCCCCCGCCCCGAGCAGACGAGGAGGGCCGAGAGCGCCGCAGCGGCGACGAGGAGGAGGATGCCGCCCGAGATCCCCGAGACGTGCTTCATTCCGCCCTTCGGTGCGGGGGCTCCGCACCCCACCGGTCTTTCCGGGACCGGACTTTCCCAGTTCCCCCCTTATCGGCCGGCGGGGTCCCCGGGACCTTAGTCGGGGAGGGCGAGGGGGATCCGTCGACGAGGGAGGGGGAAAAAAGGGGAGCGGGCCCCAAGGGGGGCCCGCTCCGGGATGGTCTGTGCTACGTCGGTCATCTTCCCACCGACGGTTGTGGTCGCAGCGT
>CBRGOK010000868.1:0-1591 GCA_967798035.1 uncultured bacterium | reverse complement strand
CGGACCCGCTCGCCCGCAGGATCGGGCTTCCTCCCGAGATCGAGCCGAACGATTCGCCCTTCCCGGTGGTATCGCGACGACAGTTTCCCGCCTTCGCTCCAGAGCAGGGGCAGCCCGCCCTCGATTCTTGCAGAGAGGAGGAACAGATCCCGGTTGAGGAGGAACGGGATCTCGCGAGTCCGGACTCCCGCGAGGGCGAGGGTGGCGCTCGCCTCGAACGCCGGCGGCTTATGCAGCCGGAGCTCGAGGTCGATGCTCTCGATCGTGGGCCAGCCCGCGGGGGCGGCTCGCCCCGGCGGGTCGAGGGTGGCGGTGTTGGTGAGGAGGAAGCCGAGGGCGATCACGCTGGTCATGGGAGAGGTGCGGAGGGGTGTCGACTCGAGAGCGGGCCGGACGAGGAGAAGGTCATCCACGTCCCCGCAGGGCGCCGACCGGACCGGGGAGCATACCCAGGGGAAGGAGGGGCCCCCGCCGAGGCTGTAGTCGGGAGGGCCTCGGCGGAATAGGAAGACTCCGGCATCGTCCGAAGGCGCCGGAGCCGGTTCCCATGGGTCCGAGATCCCCTCGTCGCCTCGTCGGCGGTCTCCTCTTCGGGGTGGCTGCCGTCGAGGCGTTCGCGCAGGACTCCCGGCGCGCTCTCCCGATTCCCCCCGAGGGCGCGAGGCGGCATCTCGAGGACGAATACACGGGCAGAGTCGAGTGGAGGAGTCCTGCCGTGTGGGCCGCAGAATCGGAGATCGAGGTCGACTCCGGCAGGTACGACTGCTGCGACGAACACGAACCCGCCCTCGAGTGGTACCGCATCCGTCGGGTCGGCGATCGAGTCGAGGTGCTCCACTTCGAGACTGGAGGGGGCAACGACCCGGCAGAAGCCCGGAAGGTTCGCGTCGAGCGAGCGGAAATGAACGCGGGCGAATCCCGCGACCTCCTCCGAGACCTGGGCTGGATCGCCGCCGCACGACTCGAGCCTCGTGAATCGGAGTCTGTGGTGGCCATCTGGTGCCTTACCTGGAGCTTCGTGCGCATCTCGGAGGGAGTGCGCACGGCTTGGGAGGATGCCTGGGCGGGAATGGATGGCTCGTACGACGAACACCACTCCGCGAAGGCTCGGGCGTGCGTAGAGCGGATCGATGAGGCCGTGTCCGAGGCGAGGGTCGAGCCGTTCGAGCCCTCCGTGAGAGACCGCATGGGGATCCTCGACGCCCTCTCCCGGCGCTCCTACGCGGGCAAGCCCTGGACCGCATTTGCTCGCACGGAACCGCTGACCGATCTCTACCGTCGTCTGGTGCTCGAACTGGGCGGCGAGCCGGCAGGTTGCCTGCCGCCGCCCCGGGAGGTGGTGGAGTTCCGCGTCGGGCCCGCGGGACCCGTCCCGAACGTCCGGGAACACGTGACGATCCGAACGGTCTCGGGCGACGAGGTCGCGATCGCTTGGTGGTCCTGTCCGACGGATCCGATGACCTTCGGTTGCTGGACGGTCCGGCTGGAACCCGGCGAGTACGTGGCGGTCCTGGATGCCCTCGAGTACGAGCCTCGCCGGTTCCCGCTCACCGTGCGACCCGGCGAGCGCGCGACGGTCGAGCTCGAACTC
>CBRGOK010000867.1:0-1595 GCA_967798035.1 uncultured bacterium | reverse complement strand
CCGCGTCGAGCGCGACAGCCCAACCGAGGTCCTGGCCCGAGCTGCCGAGGAAGGTCGAAGAGAGGAGGCTCCCCCCCGAAGGAGAAAGCCGCGCCACACAGGTGTCCGAGGGGCCGCCGTTGTAGCTCGTGTCGTATGCCCCCGCCGTCGTGGGGAAGCCGGGGGTGGTCACCCCCGTTACCGTGGCAGCGCCGGACGCGTCGAGCGCGAGGGCCAGGGCGATGTCTCCGGCCCCGCCGCCGAGGAAGGTCGAATAGAGGAGGCTCCCTCCCGAAGGAGAGAGCCGCGTCACGAAGGCGTCGTTGAAATTGTTGTAGCTCGTGTCGTAGGCCCCGGCCGTCGTGGGGAAGTTCGACGACAAGGTGTCGCCCGCCACGGTGGCGGCGCCCGTCGCGTCGAGCGCCAGGGCGTAGGCCACATCGCCGTTCGTGCCGCCCAGGAAAGAGGAGTAGACCAGCCCCGGGTCGATCACGGTGGGGAGAGCAGGGTCGCGCCCCGGGACCTCGAACCCGAACCGGTCGGTCCCGAGCACCCGGAACCGGCTCTCGATCGGTCGGCGTTCCCCGCAAGGAAGGGTGGTCCATGAGACCGGCGGACTGTGTCGGATCGGGCCGATCGCGGTCCTCATCTCGAGCGTCCCGTCCGGCTCGACCGCGATCCCCTCGGTTCCCTCGCACCTCACGGTCACCCGGTCGAGGTCGGCGCCCGGGGCGAGGATCAGGTCGTACTCGAGTCTTCCGGCCTGCTCGCGCACCCGCAGATCCACCCCTTCCCGAAGCCCCCGGTAGAGGACGCTCGCGTATCCGGGCACATGGGTCCGCCACTTCGAGGGATCGTCCCCGAGGTAGAAGTTGTGGACCCCGGGCTGCGCTTCCTCCCCCTCGAGCGCTGCGGTGTCGAGCGCCCCATCGAAGACGAGTCGGACGGCGACGCCGTTGACCCGCTCCCCGTCGCGCCTTTCGAGCTGGAGGGTGAGTCGGTCCCTCTCGATCCAGGCCGTCATCCCCCCTCTGCGGGCGACGAACCCCGCGGGCGCGTCCCACTGCCCCCGGTTCTCCAGGAAGGCGTGAGGGAGGCGCGCGAGCATCGCCGTGCCCGCCTCGCTGACAGGGGGGCCCTCCGACCGACGCCCGTCCGTACCGGCCGCGCCGGCTCCGGGCTCGGCCTCCGCTCGCGCAGGCCCGGCGGGGGGAGAGGTTGCGACGGCGCGCTCCTTCCCCTTCACGGCGGAGCGAAGGGGAGAGCCGCTTCCGATCAGGAACACGAGGGCGCACGCAGGGACCGACGCCGACGTCACCCCGATCGCCCTCCAGGTTCTTCCATGGCCGTTGCGCATTTCCATGTTCATGCTCTCCTCGCCAGACGGTCCCGGCGATCCGGGCGCGCGCGAACTCGTTCGCGCGAGCCAGAGCCTCCGCGGGGGGGCTCCTTCGGAAGAGACCGGGAACCGGGTTCGGAATGCAGTCCGCTCGAACCCCGAGAAGTTTCCCGTCACCCCGGCGGCTCGTGCCCTCGGGGACTAGCAGGCCGCTGAAGAAGGGGGGTTGATGGACGCGGACCTCTTCACGAGGGGGTTCTCTTGGTCCCTTGGCGGG
>CBRGOK010000866.1:0-1595 GCA_967798035.1 uncultured bacterium | reverse complement strand
CGTGCGAAGCGCGTAGCCGACGGCGACCGGAAGTCGCAGCCGCACGGCGAGGGCGGCGACGCTGCGGTCGCAGGCCGCCAGCCGGCCGAAGACGGGGAGGAAGATCGGGCGCTTGCGCTGGTTCTGGTCGATGGCGAAGGCGGCATTGGCTCCCGCCTGGAGCGCCGGCACGAGCGCGCGCAGCGCCCCCCTCCGCCAGAGCACGACCTGGCCCCACACCCGGCGGCATCGCTCGATCTCGCGTGTGAGGAGCGGGTTCTTCATCGGCCGCATGACGATGTGACAGGGAAAGCCGAAGAGGCCCATCGCGGCGCCGAGGAAGTCGAACGACCCGAGGTGGGCCGTGACCATGAGGACGCCCCTCCCGCTCCCCTTCAGGGCCTCGATCTTCCCGAAACCCTGGAGGGAGATGCGCGCGCGGACCTCGTCGGCCGGCCTCCGGGCGAGGCGCGGGAGGAGGAGACTCTCGAGCACCGTTTCGAGCACGAACTGGAAGGAGCGACGGACGAGTCGCCTCACTTCTCTCCGGTCGGCGCCGGGGAGCGCCTGCCGGACGTTCGCCTCCCCGATGCGCCGGCGGCGCCCGTCGAGCGCCCAGCCGAGGGACCCCAGACCCCGCGCGAGCGTCAGGAGAGCGCGGAACGGGAGGAGGCAGAGGAGGAGCGATCCGACCCGGTACAGGCCGTAGACGACGTAGTGGTGGGGCCGCGGGCGCCGCCACCGGTCGGAGGGAGGGGCGGGCATGAGCCGCTCATTCTCGGGAGCCGCCGGGGGCGGGGGTAGACCCCCGCCGCCGGAGGGCGCGGTCCAGCCCCTCCTCGAGGGCCCCCTCCCCCGCCGTGAACTCGACCTCGACCCGGAGGACGAGGCAGGGGGCCTTCAGGCGCCCACGAAGCTTGGGCCAGTCCTTCCCCGTCGTCAGGACGGGGACGCCGGCGCGCTCCCCCTCGATCCTCCGTAAGTCCGGGTCCGCGTAGGCGTGGTGGTCCCGGAAGAAGCGCGACCCCCTGACCCGGGCGCCGAGCGACTCGACGGTCGAGGAGAAGGCCCGGGGGTTCCCGATCGCGGCGAGGAGGAAGACCTCGCGGCCCCGCAGCGCCGCCGCCGGCTGGGTCGCTCCAGACTCCCCGTCGACGACGGCGGAGGGGGCGTGCCGCGCCTCGATCCGCGGGAAGACCCGGATCGCGCCGACCTTTCTCCAGAGCCGGTCCCGGTCCTCCGGACCGACCTGGTCCGCCCGCGTGAGGACGACCAGGTCCGCCCGGGCGAGAGCGCCCGGAGGTTCCCGGAGGAGGCCGGAAGGAAGAAGCCGGTCGCGGTCGAAAGGGCGCGTCGCGTCGAGCAGGACGAGGTCGAGGTCCCGCCCGATCCGGCGGTGCTGGAACCCGTCGTCGAGGAGGATCGCGTCCGCTCCGGCGGCCACGAGCCATCTCCCCCCACGGACCCGGTCCGGATCCTCGTGGAGGAGCACGCCCGGCAGGGCCTCCGCCATCTCCCGCGACTCCTCGTTCGGCCCCTCCCGCGCCCCGTAGCCCCGGCTGAGGATCCCCGGCCGCCTCCCTCGCGCGAGGAGCCGGCGGGCGAGCGCGCGGACG
>CBRGOK010000865.1:0-1597 GCA_967798035.1 uncultured bacterium | reverse complement strand
GGAACCGGAGGGAGCCGGTCTGGTCCGCCCTTCGCCCCACCCAGATTCCGCCTGCGTCGACGACGACTTCCGGGTCGGGGGTAACGGCGACCCAATCGAGTCCCGGCCGGCCCCGCGGCGGCACTCAAGTAAAGGAGAGGGGGAGGGACCCGACGGACGCGCGTAAGACCTGACCCAGCCAGGAGATGTGGAATTGGGATGGGGCGGGCCGTCCGAGCGGACGGAGGACTTACCGGTTCGTGGGTAAATCTGCCGGGTTTTTACCCACGTATGCGGAAGATCCTCCGCCGGCCGGATCCCCTCGAGATCGAACTGCGCTGCGCGGCCGTCTCCTGCGCTAGAGGTACCCGAGCGCGCGGAGGATCGAGACCATCTCGTCGTCGAAGGCCTCGCGGCCCGCGCCGCGGGGCGGGCGGCCGAAGGTGGGCACGCGGGGCGGATCGACGAGCGTCCCCGGCTCGAACGCTTCCGCGAGCGCTCGTCCCGGCATCTCGGCGCTCGCCGGGAAGCCGAGGAGACCGAGGAGCGTAGGGGCGAGGTCGAGGGGATTCGCCTGCCCCTTGCTCCCCGAGAGAACGCCCGGGCCCGTGACCCAGAGCAGGGCCCGGTCGCCGTTGTAGCGCGCCTCGGAGCCGGGGCGCGCCGCGGAACCGGGGAAGGCGACGAAGAACGCCGTCGCCGAGGGGAGCGCGTCGAGGATCCTGCCGATTCTCGCGTCGAGCGCGGCGTAGGCCGCGGTCAGACGGCGGGCCGTGTCGAGGTCGGCGCCCGGGCCCGGCTGCGCGGAGAGGGCCGCATGGAGAAGCGTGTCGAGACCCCAGAGACCCGCCGCGGAAAGCCGCGGCGAGAAGCGCGGCGCGAACGCGAGGAGCGCCCGCTCGACCGAGGCGTCGAGCGACTCCGCGCAGTGCGCCGGGTCGGCGCCCGCCGGGGGGAACTCGGCGAGGGTGGAGAACTCGGCGAAGATCTCGGCAGGGTGCGCCTCCCCCTCGACGGGGAGGGGCCTCCTTCCGCGTCCGGCCGCCGAAGCGTTGAACCTCGCCTTCCAGTAGGCGCGCTCCGAGAGGGCGAAGCCGGGCCGGTCGAGGACGGGATGGGAGAGCCAGTAGTTCACGAGGCCGATCGGGAGTCCCTTCGCGGAGACGACGTCGAAGAGGCTGCGCGAGCGGAGGAGGGAGGCCGTGATCGGCGCTTCCCGCGCGAGGCGCAGCGTCGGGAAGACGACGTTGAGCACCTCGTGGAACCCGACCGCCGCCCGGTCGACGAGGAGGGTCCCGGCGAATCCGCGGGGGCGGAACGTCGCGGTCGATGCGACGCCGTGAGCCTCCACGGGGAGCCCGGTCGCCACCGTCGTCCAGAAGACCGCCGGCACCCGGTAGGCCGAGGCGTCGAGGTCGAAGCGCGCGGAGCGCTCGCGCAGGGACGCGAGCCGGGGGAGGGCGCCCTCGGACACGAGTCGCTCGAGGAGCGAGGCGTCGAGGCCGTCGACCGCGAGGAGGAGGGCGCTACCCTTAGTCGCGCGGGTGGCCAAATCGGGGACGTCCGCGCTCGCCGCGAGGCCGCCTGTGGTGCGACATCGAGCAGTGCCTGCGCCAGC
>CBRGOK010000864.1:0-1604 GCA_967798035.1 uncultured bacterium | reverse complement strand
CGCGCCGGAAAAACCGTCGCGTTACTAATGCAACTTCGAATCGCGTCAAGCCCCCTCCATCCCCGCGGGGTGGACGCTTTCGCGGGGAGGGGACGCGCTCGCGCGGAGGATCCGGGAGGGATCCTCGTCCGCGCGCGCGGCCGTGCGTCCCTCGCGGCCGGCAGCTCCGGGGGAAGCCGCCCCGCCCCTACGCCCCGACGTCCTCGTTCCACACGTCCGGATGCTCCCCGATGAACTTGCGCATCAGGTCGACCGCCTCCTCGAGGTCGAGGTCGACGACCTCGACCCCGCGGCTGCGGAGCAGGACCTCCGCCCCGAGGAACGTGCGGTTCTCCGCCAGCACGACCCGCGGGATCCGGTAGAGGAGGGTCGCTCCGCTGCACATGTCGCAGGGGGAGAGCGTCGTGTAGATCGTCGAGCGCCTGTACTCGGACGCCCGGAGCCTCCCCGCGTCCTGGAGCGCGTCCATCTCGCCGTGGAGGATCGGATTCCCCTTCTGGATCCTCCGGTTGTGCCCCCGGCCGACGACCTGTTCGCCGAGGACGAGGACCGATCCGATCGGGATCCCCCCCTCCGCGAGGCCCGCCCGCGCCTCCTTCAGGGCTTCCTCCATGAACTCCCGATCGCGTCTCGCCGAGGTCTCCGTCATGGGCGGGTAGTATGCGCCCCCCGCGATGGCTTCGCCCCGCCGCCTCCTCGCGATCGACCAGGGGACGACGAGCACCCGCGCGATCCTGTTCGACGCGGAGGGGATGCCCGTCGCCTCGGCCGCGCGGGAGCTTTCGCAGGGCTTCCCGAAGCCCGGCTGGGTCGAGCACGACCCGGAGGAGATCTGGTCCGCCACCGTCTCCGTCGCGCGGGAGGCCCTCTCCCGCGCGAAGGCCGACGCCTCCACCCTCGCCGCGATCGGGATCACGAACCAGCGCGAGACGACGATCCTCTGGGACCGCGCGACCGGCCGGGCGATCCACCCGGCGATCGTCTGGCAGGACCGGAGAACCGCGGACTGGTGCGAGCGGCAGAGATCCGACGGGACCGAGGCCGCGGTGATGGAGCGGACCGGCCTCCTCCTCGACCCCTACTTCTCCGCGAGCAAGATCGCCTGGATCCTCTCCGAGGTCCCGGGAGCCCGCGCCGCCGCCGCGAGGGGCGCCCTCGCCTTCGGCACGGTCGACGCCTTCCTCCTCTGGCGCCTGACGGGGGGGCGGAGCCACGCGACCGACGCGACGAACGCCTCGCGCACGATGCTCTTCGACCTCCGCCGCCAGGCGTGGGACGAGGGCCTGCTCCGCACCTTCGACATCCCCGCGGCGATCCTCCCCGAAGTCCGCGACTGCGCGGCGGACTTCGGCGCGACGGAGACGGAGATCCTCGGACGCCCCGTCCCCATCGCGGGGATCGCGGGCGACCAGCAGGCCGCGCTCGTCGGCCAGGCCTGTTTCCGCCCGGGGAGCATGAAGGCGACCTACGGCACCGGAGCCTTCCTCCTCTGGAACACGGGAGAGTCGGCGGCCCCGCCGCCGAACCGGCTGCTCCTCACGGTCGGCTACCGGCTCAAGGGAAAACCGACCTACGCGCGCGAGGGGAGCATCTTCTCGGCCGGA
>CBRGOK010000863.1:0-1609 GCA_967798035.1 uncultured bacterium | reverse complement strand
TCCTCTACCTCCTTATGACCCTCGGGACAGCTCTCCTCGCGCTTTCCGCGTTCGGCCTGGGGCAGGGGAAACTCGCCCGTCCGTTCGTCGTCTTCGGCCGCGTGCCGCTCTTCTACTACCTCCTCCACGTGCCGCTCATCCACGTCATGGCGGCGGCCGTGAGCTGGCGGGAGGCGGGAGCCGTGATGCTCGAGCACCCCGGCGCCTTTCCGCGGGCTGCCGTCCACGGCCTCGGGGGGGTCTACCTCGCGTGGCTCGTCGCCGTCGCGCTCCTCTACCCCGCCTGTCGCTGGTTCGCCGGCGTTAAGGCGAGGGTCCGCTCCCCGTGGCTCTCCTATCTCTAGCCGCGCAGTCCGCCGCAGGCGGAGCGGATCACTCGACCCGCTTGATGACGTGCCACCCGAAGGGGGAGGCCGTGGCGTCGAAGTCCGCGATCCCGATCTCGCCCACCGCGAGCTTGAAGCCCACGTTTCCGAACGCGGGAACCATCCCGTTCCGCGGGTAGTACCCGCCGACCTGGGGCTTGCCGGTGTTCGTGATGCCGTAGATCCCCGGATGGGAATCGTCCGTGTACTTCTTCACGAGTCCGTCGAAGTCCTCCCCTTTCCTCGCGAGGTCGAGGATCTGGTACCCGAGGGCCTTCGCCTCCTCCTTCGTCCGCGTGATCGGCTTGCCGGGGACGGAGCTCCTTCCCTGGTCGGCGAACCCGATCAGGCAGTGCTGGACCTTGACCTTGTCGGGCTCGACGCCGGGGGCGGGAGCCGGCGGCTTCGCCTCGATCCTCGGGGCGGCCGAGGGGAGGCTCGGCTTGGCGGTCTCCGTCGCGGGCTTCGGCGATTCCGACTTCGAATCCCCTACGTGATGGGCGTGCTCCTTCGAGCCACACGCGAGGAGGGGAAGGAGGGCGACCGCGGCGGCGAGGATCTTCATGCGGTGGTTTCTATCCGCCGCCGCGGGAAAGGCGAAGGCTCCGCGGCGCGGATCGCGGCCGAGTCCCGGGAGGAGGGGATCCGGTCCGGTGGAGGCCCCTCTCCCCGGGCTGGACTCCGCCGTCGCCTTCCCGGAATCCCCGGCTATCATCCCCGCGCAACGGCGGCCGACGGTGCCGCGGCGAAAGCCGAACGACCCGCCTGAAAGGACCAGGAAATGCCCGAGAAGAGCCCCAGCGATTTCGCGACGATCATCGGTGCGGATGCCGTCCTCAAGGGGGAGCTCTCCTTCGAGTCGGGGCTGCGCGTCGAGGGGACGTTCGAGGGGAAGGTCCGGACGAAGGGGACCGTCTCGATCTCGTCGAAGGGGAAGGTGAAGGGGGAGATCGATGCGGGTCACGTGATCGTCGAGGGGGAGATCGAGGGGAACATCTCCGCGCACGATCGGGTCGAGCTGAGGGAGACGGCGAGGATGAAGGGCGACCTCCTCGCGGCGAAGCTACTCGTCGCGGAAGGGGCCTCCCTCTCGGGGCAGTGCCAGGTCGGGCACGACCGCGCGCGCGGCGAGGGCTCCGGCCCCCGTCCTCCCGAGAGAGTGCCGGGCCGGGAGATCACGCCCGCCATGCCGCCCCCGATCCCGCCCCGGCCCGAGGTCGTGATCAAGAAGTAGCCCCTCCCGC
>CBRGOK010000862.1:0-1613 GCA_967798035.1 uncultured bacterium | reverse complement strand
GGTCCAGTAGTTCGGAGGAACCAAGCGACGGCTCGGGGGAGCGGGGTCGACCCGCCCCTCCGAGCCTCTTCGTTTCCCCAGGGAGGTCAGGGGATCGTCCCGGCGAGGACGACCGTCGTGCCGTCGCGGATCTCGATCGCGCGCCCCGTCAGATCCTCCAGCCGATCGACGCCGAGGGGGAGCGGGTCCCCGCGCCCCGTGTCGCGGCGCAGCTTCCCCTTCGCGAGGTCCCCCGCGGCCGAGAAGGAGCCCCCCCGGCCGGAGTCCGCGATCCAGACGCCGTAGATCGGGCCGGGGGCGAGCCCCTTCGCCCGGACGTCGAACCGCTCGGTCCCCTTCGACCCTTTGCGTCCGAGGCGCACCGTCCCGGACGCGCCCATAGAAGACGCGGACGGGGGCGCGAGGGAGCCCGTCCGGCGGAGGTCCCCGGTCCCGAGGAGGGAGGGGAGCCGCGCGCGCAGGTACGCGACGCCGGCGCCATCCCGGACCTCGAGGCGCCGCCCCTCGAGGCTCGAGAGGAGGGCGACGCCGAGCTGGGCCGGGGGAACCCCCTCGGAGGAGAGCGAGAGGAACAGGCGCTGCGAGGTCGGGGAGGGAGCCTGCAGCTCCCCGATCGAGAGGAAGGTCCCGCTCCCCTCCGCCTCCTCGAGGAACGCCGAGTAGGGGGAACCGGGTCCAAGCCGCCGGACCTCGACGGAGAAGGCCTGGTCGAGGCCCTTGAGCCGCATCTCGACCCGGCCCGACACGTCTGGGTCGGGCTCCTCCGGCTCCCGCTGGAGAGCGATGCGCGCCCGCAGGTTGACGGGGATCGCCCCGCCGAGCCCGGCGAGGGAATAGACGCGGGCCTGGCCGGCGTCGACGATCCCCGCGGGATCGGCTCCGGGCGCCCCGACGAGGAGGTCGGCGACGCCGTCGCCGTCGACGTCCCCGGCGGGGGCGAGCGCCTTCCCCACGAGATCCCCCGCGAGGCCCGGCACCGTCAGGAGCAGGAGGCCGTTCGCCCCCGAGTGGACGGTCACCTCCCCTCCCGCCCCGGCTCCGGGGGACCCGACGGCGACCTCCGCGCGGACGTCCCCGTTCAGGTCGGGGAGCCCGGTCACGGCCGAACCGAGGAGCCCCGCCTCGACCCCCCCTTCGAGCACCTGCAGGACTCCGCCGGTGGCGCCCGAGAAGATCCGGGCGCGCCCCGCGTCGAGGAGCGTCCCCACGTCGCTCGTCGGCGCTCCGGCGATCCAGTCCTCGACGCCGTCGGCGTCGACCCGTCCGGCGGAGGCGACGGAGGACCCGAGCTGCTCCCCCGGCTGCTCCCCCGCGAGAGCGCGGAGGAGCGCCCCCGTTCCACCGGAGAAGACGCGGACGAGTCCCGCGTCGATCGCCCCGCCGGGGTCGGCTCCGGGAATGCCGACGAGCACCTCGCGCACGCCGTCCCCGTCGGCGTCGCCGGTCGAGGCCACGGCCGCCCCGAATCCTTCCCCGGGGACGGCCCCCTCCCACAGACGGAGGCTCGTGCCGTCCGCCCCCGAGAAGGCCCTCACGCTCCCCGCGCCCATCCCCGGCGCGCCCACGAGGAAGTCGGGGATCCCGTCCCCATCCAGGTCGCCGGCTCCGGAGAC
>CBRGOK010000861.1:0-1617 GCA_967798035.1 uncultured bacterium | reverse complement strand
GGCCCCGGGAGCGCCGGCGACCAGGTCCTCGACGCCGTCGGCGTTCAGATCCCCCGGCGTGGCGAGACGGAATCCCAGGCCGTCGGCGGCCGCCGATCCGTTGAGCGTGTAGAGGGGGAGCCCCGTCAGCCCGTTGTACACGATGACCTGGCCGACGGGCCCGATGGCGACGGTGCCCGAGAGGGGGCCGCCGACGGCGATCTCCGCCCGGCCGTCGCCGGTCCAGTCGCCCGGGATGGCGACGGCGAAACCGAGGTAGGCGCTCGCCGAGGCTCCGGTGAAGGTGTGGAGGAGAGTGCCGCTCGCGCCTGACCAGACCCGCGCGCGTCCGGCGCCGAAGATGCCGGGGATCGTGGTCTCGGGTGCCCCGGCGGCGACGTCGGGCACGCCGTCGCCGTCGACGTCCCGCAATCCCGCGACGGAGAAGCCGAGGTTCCCCCCGACGTCCGTCCCGTCGATCGAGAGGAGGACCGAGCCGTCCAGGCCGGAGTAGACGAGGACGCGACCTGCGTCCACGGCTCCTGGTGGGGACACGCCCGCGGCTCCGACGACCTGGTCCTGCCGCCCGTCCCCGTCGACGTCCCCCGCGGAATCGCAGGCGAAGCCGAGCATCCCGAAGGGGATCGTCCCGGCGAGGGAGCGGATGAGGCCGCCCGTCGCGCCAGAGAGGATCCTCACCTCTCCCGCATTCGGGATCCCGCCGGGATCCGCGAACGGGGTGCCGGCGAGGAAGTCCGGCGTGCCGTCCCCGTCGACATCCCCGGCGCCCGCGACGGCGAAGGGGAAGCCGAACGCGTCGACCGGATTCACCCCGTCGAACTGATAGACGACGTAGCCCTGGGCCCGCGCCTGCGGCCGCGCCACCGCGAGGAGGAGCGCGGCCGTCAGGAGAACGGCAAAGGGCGATCGAGAATCTCGCCTGGAACCCATGAATTCTCCCGGACCCAGCCCCAGAAGCGGCCGCATTGTAAACCCCGGGTAGGAATCCGGGCAGTGGGGGGGGCCGGTGGGGGTTCGATCCGCGGCGGGGGTCGGTTATCTTCTCCGGCCGGCGACTCGACGGTGATCCCCCTCGCACGGGCCGACAGGACGTTCTTCCCCCGCCTCGCGGGGCTCCTCGCCCTTCCGCTCCTCGCCGGGCGGCCCGGCACCTTCGCCGAGGGGCTCGACTCGATCACGCCGAAGGAGTGCGAGGCGCACGTCAAGGTCCTCGCCTCGGAGGAGTTCGCCGGGAGGGACACGCCGAGCGAGGGGCTCGAGAGGGCCGGCGCCTACATCGCCGAGAGGCTGAAGGAGTTCGGCTTGGACCCGGGTGGAGACGCGGAGGGGTACTTCCAGGCCTTCGACGTCCAGGTCCGGGTCCCCGCCAAGGACTGTTCGCTCGCCGTCACGGGAGGGAAGGGGGAGGGGACGTTCGAAGTGAGGAAGGACTGGCTGCCGGTCCCGGGGAGCGCCGACGGCGAGGCGCGAGGCGAGCCGATCTTCCTCGGCTACGCGATCGAGGCGACGAAGTACCGCTACAACGATTTCTCGAAGGCGGAGGTCCGAGGGAAGGTCGTCCTCGCCCTCACCCACGAGCCGAGGGCGAAGAAGGCGGGCTCGGTCTTCGACGGCCTC
>CBRGOK010000860.1:0-1618 GCA_967798035.1 uncultured bacterium | reverse complement strand
GGTCCGGGACGAGCAGGTGGCGCGGCTTTTCGCGCGCTACGAGGTGCGCCTCCGGGCCGCCGGCGCTCTCGACTTCGACGATCTCCTCGGCCTTTCGGTCCGGCTGTGGGAGCGCCATCCCGACCGGCTCCGCTACTACCGGGGTCTCTGGCGCCACGTGCTGGTGGACGAGTACCAGGACACGAATCTGGCCCAGTACCGATGGCTCCGGCTCCTCACGGACGAGCACCGGAACCTCTGCGTGGTCGGGGACCCCGACCAGTCGATCTACCGCTTCCGGGGGGCGGAGCTCCGGAACATCCTCGACTTCGAGCGCGACTTCCCCGACGCCCGCGTCGTCCGGCTCGAGCAGAACTACCGGTCCACGCGAGCGATCCTGGAGATCGCGGGGACGGTGATCGCGCACAACCGCGCCCGCAAGGACAAGGCCCTGTGGACCGAGAACGAGCGCGGGCTGCCCGCCCGCCTCTTCCGGGCCTGGGACGAAGGCGAGGAGGCGGCGTGGGTCGCGCGCACGGCCGCGGAGCTCGGCGCGGAGGGCCTCCCGCTGGACGGGATCGCGGTCTTCTACCGGACGAACGCCCAGTCGCGGGTCCTGGAGGACGCGTTCCGCCGCGTCGGCCTCCCGTATCACATCGTGGGGAGCGTCCGCTTCTACGAGCGGAAGGAGATCAAGGACGCCCTCGCGCATCTCCGGCTCGCCCTCAACCCCGACGACGACGTCGCCTTCCTCCGGGCCGTTGCCTCGCCACCCCGCGGAATCGGGAAGGCGACGCTCGGGCGGCTCGCGGAGTGGGCGGGGGCGAGCGGCCGCTCCCTCTCCACGGCGAGCCGGGTCGTCGAGGCGGACGCGGTCGGCGGCCGGGCGGCCCGGATGCTGCGGGAGTTCGCGGTCCTCAGGGACCACGTCGCCGCGCTGACCGATGAGGCGCGGCCACTGGGTGAGCGCCTGGGGCGCGTCCTCGACGCGATCGGTCTCCGGGAGGCCTTCCGGCGCGAGGCGACGGCCGAGGCCGAGGGGCGCCTCGAGAACCTCGACGAGCTGTGCGTCGCGGCGGAGGAGTTCGAGACGCGCGAGGGCGTGGGCGAGCTCGCGGCGTTCCTCGATTCCGTGGCGCTCCTCTCGGACGTGGACGAGCTGGCCGAGAGCCGCGCCGCGGTGACCTTGATGACGCTCCACGCGGCGAAGGGGCTCGAGTTCCCCGTCGTGTTCCTGACCGGTCTCGAGGAGGGCGTGTTCCCCCACGTCCGGGCGCTCCAGGATCCCGAGGGCCTCGAGGAGGAGCGACGCCTCGCGTACGTCGGCCTCACCCGGGCGAAGCAGCGGCTGTTCCTTTCCTACGCCGGCCAGCGTCGCGTCGGCGGCTATGGGGGGGCGCAGGAGCCGTCGCGGTTCTTGCGCGAGATGCCCCCCGAGGCCCTCTCGCCGGTCGGCCGCTCGGCGCGTTCGGTGCTGTCGCCCTCGTCCGGGACGGTCCCCGCTCCGGATCCGGGAGCGGACGGCGACGACGACTACCCGCTCCGGGTCGGGGCACGGGTGCGGCACGCCCGGTGGGGCGAGGGCCTCCTGGTCGGGATCGAGCGGGACGGGGAGGACTTCGTCGTCACCGTGAACTTC
>CBRGOK010000859.1:0-1622 GCA_967798035.1 uncultured bacterium | reverse complement strand
GGAGGTACCCGAGGGCCCTGCGCCGGTTCGGCTTCTCGTGGAACCCCGCCACCTCGAAGACGCGCAGGCCCAGGGTCCGCCCCGCGCTCGCCCCGCGGCGGACCCACCCGTAGCCGGTCGCCGGCGCGTCGGGCCGGATGCCGAACAGCACGAGGGACCCGTCCTCCGAGACCGATGCCCCGGCCCGCAGCGCGCGGAGGAACTCGGAGCGGGGCCGGATCGAGTGGTCGGAGGGGAGGACCGCGAGGGTCGCCTCCGCATCCTCCCGCAGCGCGAGCGCCGCGGCCGCCCCGATGCTCGCGGCGGTGTTCCTCGCGCGGGGCTCGCCGACGATCCGGCACCCACGTAGGTCCCGGAGGACGCGGCGGGCGTGCGGGACGAGGGTCCGATGAGTGACGACCCACAGCCTGGCTGCGGGGACGAGGGGCAGGACCCGGATCGCCGACTCCCGCAGGAGAGGCGTGGGGCCCGCGATCGGGAGGAAGGGCTTCGGGCACCCGGCGCGACTCCAGGGCCAGAAACGCGTGCCGGGGCCACCGGCGAGGAGGACCGCGTGGAGGCTCATCTTCGGGAAGCCCGCCGCGCGGGCGCACGGATTCTATCGGGCGGGGTCTCTCCTCCCCCCGGCTTCAGAATCGGGGGAGCCCCTCCCGCGCGAGCGGGTCGGGCACCGGCGGCAGCCACGTGCGCCGGCGCTTCGGCTCCGTCAGGCCGAGGAGCTGGTTGATCTCGGGGTTCGCCGTCTCCATGCGCACGTCGGGCGAGGCGAGGGCTCCCTCGACCCGCACTCGCCAGATCCGGGGGAGGACCTCCCGGAGGAGGTCGTAGAGGGGCCGGACGACGGGGATCTGGGGGAAGACGCGGGCCTCGAAGAGGAGGTCGACGTCCCCCTCGAAGGAGAGCTCCCCGCGGTCCTCGAGCCCGAGGATCTCCAGGACGTCGCTCCGGAGATCGATCTGTCGGAACCGGATCCTCCGGCCACCGATCTCGAACCGCGCCTCCCCCTCCCGGAACTCCGGGGCGCGGCCGATCTCGAAGAGGTCGTCGAGCAGCGCGAAGACCTCGCGAAAGACCGGGATCTCCCCGAGCGCCCCGTCCTCGATCCGGACCCGCCCCTCGCCGCGGAAGGATCCGAGATCGCCGGGGGCCCCTTCGAGATCGAGGCGGGCGTCGAGCGTCCCGCTCAGATTCCCGACCCGGGGGAGGAGGTCGGCGAGGAGGACCCGGACGTCCGATCCGTCCAGGGCGAGGGAGGTCGAGAAGGAGGGGGGCTCCCCGGTCCGGACGGTGAGCGGCTCCTTCCCCTCCCGCGCGTGCAGGTTTCCCCCTCCGAGCTTCCCCTCGAGCCCGGAGAAGGAGAGGCGTCCCGGCCGCGCCTGGAGGGAGACGCGGAGGTCCCGGACGAGGAGGCCGAGGAGCCTCGCCCTGTCGGCCGAGATCTTCGCGTCCACGGAGAACCCGCCCGGCCCGACCACGAGCGGCTCGAGGCGCACGCGCCCCTCGACCTCGCCGATCGGGACCCCCGGATCGAGGGAGGCGGAGTGGACTGCGACGTCGCCCCGCGCCTCGAGGGAGAGGCCGTCCCTTTCCCCGGGACGCACCTCGACGGTGACCCCCTCCAG
>CBRGOK010000858.1:0-1623 GCA_967798035.1 uncultured bacterium | reverse complement strand
CGGGGCTCCCCCTCCCTCCCCCCGGCCCGGCGGGCGTCCCGCCCGTCGAGGTCTCGGGGAGGTTCGCGGTCGACGAGGCGGAGTTCCTCGAACGTGCGACGGGTCTCGAGATCGATCCCCGGAAACCGGTCTTCCTCGATGAGGAGGCGCCATGGAGCGGATCCAGATCGCGGTCGTGATGGGGGGGGAGTCGGGGGAGCGGGAGATCTCGCTCCTCTCCGGCGAGGCGGTGTCGGCGGCGCTCGACCGCTCCCGGTTCGACGTCCGCCCCGTCGTCGTCGCGGCCCAGGGGCGCTGGCTCGTCGGGCGCCGGGGACTGCGCGCGGGGGAGGAGTTCGACTCGAGCAACTTCCCCTTCGAGGCCGGGAGCCCCGCCGCCTCCGTCCGCCGCCTCGCGGAGCTCGGCACGGAGGTCGCCTTCCTCGCCCTCCACGGCCCGCGCGGGGAGGACGGGCTCGTCCAGGGGCTCCTCGAGATGGAGAGGATCCCCTACACCGGGCCCGGCGTCCTCGCGAGCGCCCTCGCGATGGACAAGGGCCTCGCCCGCGTCGTGCTGCGCGCCGCGGGGCTCCCCGTCCCCGAGGGATTCGAGGAGACCTCGGCCCGGTACCGGCGCGCCCCCGAGGAGGTCCTCGACCGCATCGCCCAGGCGGTCGGGTACCCCTGCTTCGTGAAGCCCCTCGCCCAGGGTTCCAGCCTCGGTGTCAGCCGCCTCCCCGACCCCTCCGGGGCGAAGGCCGCGATCGACGACGCCCTCTCCTTCGGCGCCCGATTCCTCGTCGAGCGCGCGGTCGAGGGCCCGGAGGTGACCTGCGCCGTCCTCGGGAACTACCTCGAGAACGACCTCCTCGCCCTCCCCCCGGTGGAGATCGTCCCGACCCGGGACGGCTTCTTCACGATGCGGGAGAAGTACCGCCCCGACGGGGCCGAGGAGCACTGCCCTCCGCGCTCCGTGCCCGCCAACGTCGTGGCCGCGGTGAAGGAGATCGCGACGGCCGCCCACCGCGCCCTGCGCTGCGACGGGATGTCGCGCACGGACCTGCGGGTCTCGCCGGACGGCACCCCCTTCGTCCTCGAGGTGAACACGATCCCCGGCCTCACCGAGCGCTCCCTCCTCCCGAAGGCGGCGGGCGCGGCCGGGATCCCGTTCCACGAGCTCTGCGCCCGCCTCGTCGACCTCGCGCGCCGCCGGTTCGCCGCGGAGGCGGCGCACGCCCGCCGTTCCTAGGCGCGCCCTTCCGCGACCGACTCCTCATGGGACCTCGACGGTGGAGCCGATACCGTCGCCCTAAAGGAGAACCGAAATGCGAACCGGAAGGTGCCAGGGTTGCAGGAAGAAGGGGGTCTCCGTCCGGCCGACGACGATCTCCGACGAGTCCGAGAGGGCCCATCCCCGGACGCTCGAGCTCTGCGCGGCGTGCTTCGGCAGGCACCAGCGCGGCGAGCTGCGGTTCGACGTGAAGATGGGGCGCCGGTCGCGCTCCTCCTCGTCCCGGGTCTAACCCCCGGCGCCCGCGGCGGCCCGAGGCAGGACGGCCGCCGCCGGCTTGCGCCCCTTCCGCCCCCGACGCGGGGACCGCTACCATGTCGCCCGCGCCGGAGTGGCGGAACTGGCAGACGCGT
>CBRGOK010000857.1:0-1633 GCA_967798035.1 uncultured bacterium | reverse complement strand
CCCCGGCGCCTCGATCGCCGGGGTCGTGCTCGACGAGCGTGGCGAGGGGGTGGCGGGCGCCGCGATCGAGGCGAGGAACACCGCCTGGGACGACGCCCCGATCCAGGCCGCGATCCCGGACACCTACGGCCGCGCCACGACCGACGAGCGTGGCCGGTTCGTCGTCGACTCGCTCGCCGCGGGGGTCCATCAGGTCCAGGCGGCGAAACGCGGGATGCTCCCCTCCAAGGTGCGAGGGGTGGAGGTCCCTCCCTCCGGCGTGGTCGAGGGCGCCGAACTCGTCCTGGAGCGCGGCCGCTTCCTCGCGGGGAGGGTGATCGACGCCGAGGGCCGTCCGATCGCCGGCGCCTCCGTGAAAGCGTTCCCGGACCTCTCGAAGCCGAGGCCAGACGGGATCCCATCCAGGCAGAGGGCCTGGCAAAGGACGACGACGGGGCCGGACGGAGCCTTCCGATTGACGGGGCTGGGCGACGGGTCGCTCTGGCTGGAGGCATCCGCGGAAGGATCGGGCTCGACGTCCCTCAAGGGAATCGACGCGGACCGCGACGACCTCAGGGTCGTCCTGTCGGCGGCTTCCGGGATCGCCGGCGTCGTCCTGGACGCGGCGACGGGAGATCCCGTGCGGAAGTTCACGTTCGCGATCGAGTCGATCACCGTGACCGGGAGCGCGAGCTTCGTCTCCGGAATGGACAACCGGGAGCGCTTCTTCGAGTCGGAGGACGGGACGTTCGAGCGGCTCGACCTCAAGCCATTCACGTACACCCTGCGGTTCCTCGCGTCCGGATTCGTGCCCGAGCGGATCGCGGACGTCCCGGTGCGCGCGGGGGAGGTGACGCGCGGCCTCGAGGTCCGGATGCGCCGCGCGGCCTCGGTGCGAGGCAAGGTCGTGGAACAGGCTTCGGGAAGTCCCGTGCCCGGAGCCGAGGTCCTCCTCCACGAGGGCGGGGGGGAACCTCCTCCCCCGACGAAGTGGACCGATCTCCGCGCGGTGAGCGGAGGGGACGGCACCTTCCTCGTGGCCGGCGTCCCGGCCGGATCCTTCTGGATCGAAGCCCGGCACCCTCGCCTTCTGCCCGCCAAACCCAAGCCCGTCCAGTTGCGCGAAGGGGAGCCGGTGGACGGCGTCGTCCTGGCCCTCGGTCCTGCAGGCGCGCTCGAAGGGACGGCCGTCGCGGCGGACGGCTCTCCGCTCGTGGCGGGAATCGCATCCGCGGTGGCTGTCTACCCCCTCGGCGCGGGCGGGGAGACCTCGATCGACGGCGAGGGACGCTTCCGCATCGAAGGACTCCGCCCGGGGAAGTACCGCGTCGAGGCGGGGCCCCACCCAAGCAAGGGCTTCGACTGGGACGAGGAGGCCCAAGGCAAACTCCGGGCGCTGGCCCTCGTCGAGGCGGGGCGCACGACCCGGGTCGAGTTCCTCGATTCCCGGGAGGGGACATGCGAACTCAAGGGCAGGGTGCTTTGGGGGGACGATGTGCCCGCCCGCGTCTCCCTGACCCTGATCCCGGCCGAGCCGCCGGAGGATCCCGATCTCGCCGATCTCCAGAGCCGACGGCTCCACGCCTTGTCGGAGGAGGACGGTTCCTACCGGATCCGGCGGTAGTAGTTCTGGTGCCAGAGTAGGCGGGTAGGA
>CBRGOK010000856.1:0-1634 GCA_967798035.1 uncultured bacterium | reverse complement strand
GAGGAGGAGGAGGCCGATCGGGACGATCACGCGCGAGCCTTTCCCGGGGAGGGACGCGGCATTCTAGGCGATCCCCTCGACGAGGACCCGGTTTCCCGAGACCTCGACGACCCTCACCCGGGCGCCCCGGCCGACGAAGTCCCCCGTCGTCTGCGCGTCGAGGAGCCGCCCGGAGACCTCGACCTTCCCGGCCGGCCGGAGGTCGGTGACGGCGAGCCCCGCCGCGCCGACGAGCCCGACCGCGCCGGTCTCGAGGAGGGCGGCCTCCCCTGTCCGGGGAGAGGGGGGAAGGAGGACGAGGCGCCGCAGGAACGGGACCGAGGGGAGGAAGCGGGCGACCCCCCAGATCCCGAAACCCACGCCGACGAGGCAGAGGGCGAGCGTCTCCGTGTTCCGGCGCATCACGGCCCAGTCGAGCGGGTGGCGCGGGAGGAGGAAGTTCTGGAAGGAGAGGAGGAGCCCGGCGACGACGCACAGCGCCCCGAGGATGCCGAAGAGGAGGGAGCCGGGGAGCACGAAGAGCTCGACGGCGAGGAAGCCGAATCCGGCGAGGACGAGGAGGAGGTCGTACACGTCGGCGAGGCCCGCCAGGTAGTTCCCGAAGAGGAGGAGCCCGAAGGAGACGAGGGCGAGGATCCCCGGCGCGCCGAAGCCGGGGATCTTCATCTCCATGTAGGCGAGCACGCACCCGGCGATGAAGAGGAGCGGGCCGACGAGGCGCAGGAACCGCACGAGCCCCTCCGACCAGCTCGCCTGGAGCTCGACGACCGGCGCGCCCCCGAGGCCGAGGGCCTCGAGGAGCTCGGCGCGGTCGGAGACGACCCCGCTGATGAAGTCCAGGCGCAGCGCCTCGCGCCCGGTGAGGGAGAGGGGCTCCCCCTTGGCGCACAGCGTCTTCAGGACCCGTGCGGGCGCCCCCCGCGAGGCGAGGACGTCGTACTCGTCGCGGGTGAGGACCCGCCGCTCCCCCTCGACCTCGGCCTCGAGGAGCTCCACCTCCGCGTCGACCATCGCCTCGGCGAGGCGCGGATTGCGCCCTCCCGCCTCCGCCCACGACCGGAAGTCCGCGCGCAGCGCGCTCATCAGCTTCGGGCGCACGCCCTCGTGGAGCGGGAGGATCCCCGTCGGCCCGACCTGGACCGGGGTGGCCGCCCCGATGATCGCGATCTCGCTCGCGTAGATCTTCTGGCAGGAGAGCGCGATCAGCGCCCCGGCGGACAGTGCGTGATTGGTGATGAAGGCGACCGTCGGCACGCCGTGAGGCGGCTCGTTCGGAGGACCGATCGCCCTCGCGATCTCCCACATGAGCTCCACCTCCCCCCCCGGCGTGTCGATCTCGAAGACGAGGACGGGCGACTTCGACTCCGCCGCCCAGGCGACTCCGCGACGGACGAGGGAGAGCATCGTCGAGTCGAGCTCCCCCCGGATCGGCACGACGTAGACGGGGGGCGAGGAGGGGTCTCCGCCCTCCTGGACGGGGAGCGGGGGCGGGGCGAGCCCCGCGAGAAAGGGGAGGAGGGGAATCATGTCGGCGGGAGCTTCCCCGCGTTCGAAGGGAGGGGGACGGCGCGCCTGTCCCCGGGCGAAGGGGGGGGGGCCTGAATCCCCTTCCCGACTACCCCGAGCCCCGTCGA
>CBRGOK010000855.1:0-1640 GCA_967798035.1 uncultured bacterium | reverse complement strand
CGGGTCGACCGCCCGGTCGTCCGAGAACGTGATGTCGAGGGAGAAGCCGCTCCGGGGGAGGTGGAGGCCGGAGCTCATCGATGCCGGGATCGCGTTCACCGTGAGCGAGACGGCGGGAGGGGTGAAGTCGGGGCTCGTCCCGACGGTGAAGGTGGCGACCGCGCGCGCGGGGAGCGCGTTCCCCGCGAGGTCGGTGGCGCCGGAGACCGCGACCGCGATCGTCGCGCCCGCCGGCAGCGCGCCCTCCGGCGTGAACCGCAGCACGCGGCTCCCCTTGAGGAGGGACGTCGACCCGGCGAGGGGTCCGTCCGGTCCCTCGACCGCCAGCGTCGAGGCGATCACGGAGGAGGGGTCGATCGGCTCGGAGAAGACGGCGACGATCCGGGCGTTCGTCGGGACGTCGCTCGACCCGGCGGCGGGGGCGAGGAAGACGCCCGGCGGTTCCTCGTCCTCGACGGTGAGGAAGTCGGCGGCGAAGGGAGCGCGGAGGGGCCGGCCGTCCGCGGAGAGGACCTCCGTCCCGACCGTCGCGGTGTAGGAGCGCGCCGGCTCCAGGGGAACGGAGGGGAGGTAGGAGATCGTCCGTCCGTCGCCCTCGAGCGCGACGGATCCCGCGACCGGCAGACCCGACTCCGACGTGACGAGGAGCGCCCCGGCGCCGATCGAGACCGGATCGAGGGGATCGGTGAACCGGACCCGCACGACGGCGTCGAGCGCGACGCCGGCGGCGCCCGCGGGGGGATCCGTGGCGAGCACCGCGAAGCCGCGCCCTCCGCCGCCGCCACGACCGCACGCGCCCGTCAGCGCGGCGAGCCCGAGACAGATCCTTCTCAACTCCTCTTCTCGCGGCTCCTCCTTCGGAGACGGGGAAACGGGGACGGACGGGGGGATCGACCGCGGGTCGACGGCGACTTGAGGCCCTTCCCCGCGGGCTCGCTCTCGCTAGGCTCGTCGCCTTGAAGCGTTCCGCCTGGCTCCTGCTCCTCCCCTTGCTCTCGTCGTCCTGCAAGGTTCCCGGTCGCCCCGAGCCGACGGTGGGGGACCTCACCTACCGTCTCCCGACCGGTGGGAACTCGGACCTCACCCACGAACGGGGGGGGAGCTGGTCGTACCTCGGGAAGGTCGACGGCGCCGAGACGTTCCGCTGCCAGGGCGACGGAGGCCGGATCGTCGTCCGGGACGCGGAAGGGAGGGTCCTCGAGGACTGGAACCACCTGCGGGACGGGACGCGCCTCCACGTGATCGAGGATGTGATCCACCTCGTCCCGCCCTCGCCCGAGAGCCGACCGGCGCCTCGCTGAGGAGGAGATGCGATCCCTCCTCCCCGCCCTGGTCCTCGCCCTCGCGGGCTGCGCGAGCGCCCCGCGCGTCGAGGGGTTCGCCGTCCTCCAGGTCTCCGGGTTCGGCTGAGGGGCGGTCTCGGGCCTCGGCTGAGGCCTGCGGCTCGCGCCCGTGCTGGCGCGACTCGACGAGGTGGAGGGGGTGACGGCGAGCCGCGTCGACTGGTCCGGCCGGTACGTGCTCCTCGAGCTGGAGCCGGAGGCGGACGCCTCCCGCGCGGTCCGGAAGGCGACGGCCGTCCTCGGCGAGCCGGTCCGCCGCCTCGCCGCCCAGGACGAGGCCTCCCAGGTCGAGGCCTT
>CBRGOK010000854.1:0-1644 GCA_967798035.1 uncultured bacterium | reverse complement strand
GGAACTTTGGTCGGGGCCCCGGGGACCGGCCCGGAGGGGTGATCACTCTTGAATCCTAGCGCCGCAGGTCGAGCCGCTGGACGAGCGCCGAGTAGCGCTGGGGGCTATTGTCCTGGAGGTAGCGCAGGAGCTTGCTCCTCTTGCCCACCATCATCAGGAGTCCCCGGCGCGACCCGAAGTCCTTGCGGTGCACCTTCAGGTGCTCGCTCAGGTTCTGGATCCGCTCGGTGAGGAGGGCGACCTGGATCTCCGGGGAACCCGTGTCCCCCGAGTGGATCCGGTACTCGTCGATCAGACTGCGTCGGCGTTCGACCTGGACCGTCATGACATCCCCGAGCTCTCGGCGCCCTCGCGCCCCGTCCGCCACCCGGTTCGGGGCCCAGGCGGAGGCGGCCCCGCGGTCGCGCCCGCGGGATCCGGCAAGTGGGTCCCAGGGTAGCGCCCGCCCGCCCGAAGTAAAGCGCCTCTCACCTCTCGAGCGCGGAGGGCTCCCGCGCGGGGAGGCCCCGCAGCGCGTACTCGACGAACCGCTCCACGGCCCGGCGACGCAGGAGCGCCTCGTCGCGAACGACCTCGGACTCCGCGCCGAGGTGGATCTTCCGGTCGGCCTTCGCGGACCAGAGCTCCGCCCCGGTCTTCCCGTCGTTCAGGAGGAAGGTCGCCTCGATCCGGACCTCGTCGTGGGAGCGGAGGCGGGAGGTGTCGAATCGCGCGACCCAGATGCGGAGGTAGGCGTCCTCCCCGCACATCCCCTTCCCCCCCGCCGAGGCCTCGGAGGCCCTCCACGCCCGCTCGACGAAGTCGAGGGCGAGCGGGGCGTAGCGGCGGGAGAGGAGCACGCCGTAGGCGACCTGCTGGAAACGTTCGAGCGGAACCCCCGGCGCGCGCGCCGGCGGCGCCGCCGCGTCCGCGCTCCCGTCGATCGGCGGGAGCACGGCGATGTCGGAGGGGTTCGCCGCCCGCAGCGCGTCGACGGGGGAGGACCAGTAGTAGTCGCTCTTTTCCCCCTGCGCCGCGCAGGCGGCGAGGAGGAACGGCGAGCCGAGGAGAGGGAGCAGGGTGGCGCGCATCGGGTCCTCCGGAAGGGGGGCGGATTCTAGGAGGCCGGATCGCGCCCGGCTACTGGACGCCGACCGTGACCGGGGACGAGCGCGAGAATCGGGTCGTCCGGGTGCCGAAGTCGCTCAGGGAGAGGTGGTCGAAGTCGAACGGGGGAGAGGCGGGCAGTCCGTGCGCGTCGACGGTGAAGGTCCAGGTCGCGGTCGGGCCCGTCGCGAGCCCCGCCACTCCCCCGTTGGGGAAGAGGGCGAGGACGGGGACCTGGACCGTCACGGTCGCCCCCGCCCCGTCCGGGACGAGGAACATCCAGGTCCGGGGCGTGACCGCGCTGTCGACGATCCGGGCGGCGTAGGCCCCGGAGGCCGCCAGCGTGTCGACGAAGGAGAAGGAGAGGCTCGGCGGGAACGGACCCGGCGGCACCGGGGCCGTGAGCGTGGGGACGGGAGGAAGGGCGACCGTCCCGGTGAGCGAGAGGAGGGGGACCCGGGCCTCCGACACGGCCCCAGAGTCGTCCTGCGCCTGGACGGCGAGGTGCCCCTCCGCGAGCGGGACGAGCACGGCCCCGAAGGGGGCCGCGTCGGCGAA
>CBRGOK010000853.1:0-1646 GCA_967798035.1 uncultured bacterium | reverse complement strand
TTCGACACGACCTACAACGGCGGTTCTTCGGACACGTTCCTGACGCGTCTCCCGATCCCCGGAGGCTCCTCGACCTACTCGACCCTGCTCGGCGGTTCCGGTTCGGACGTGCCGTACGCCATCTCCCTCGACGCGACGGGGGGCGCCGTCCTCGCGGGCCAGACCGAGTCGCCCAACTTCCCGGTGAGCCCGGGAGCCTTCGACACCTCCTTCGGCGGGGTGAGCGATGTCTACGTCGCCCGCCTCCCCCTGACCGGCGGCCCGCCGTCCTACTCGACTCTGCTCGGCGGCCTCTACCAAGAACAGCCGACCGCTCTCGCGATCGACGCCACGGGCGCCGCGGTCCTGGCGGGCGCCACCTTCTCGCTCGACTTCCCCACGACGCCCGGGGCGTTCGACACGGCGCATGGGCCCTTCTACGACGCCTTCGTGTCGGTGCTCGCCCTCCTCCCGGTCGGAGCCTCGACGTACGGCACCTCCACGCCCGGGTGCATCGGACCCCTCCCGATCGGGGTCACGTCGATCCCCCAGGTCGGGAACGCCGCGTTCGCCATCACCTGCGGCCACGCGCCGGCTTCCAGCGGGGGGCTCCTCGGCGTCAGCGCCGCCCCGCTCGCGACCCCGCTGACGATCCGGGGCGCGCAGATCTGGCTCGACGTCCTCTCTCCCGTCTTCTTCGCGGTGGGCGTCGTCTCCGATCCGGCCGGGGTGTCGCAGGTGACCGTCCCCATCCCGGCGATCCCCTCCCTCGCGGGGTCGACCTACTACGTTCAATGGGCCTGGGTCGGCCCCAACTCGCCCGCGCCTTGCCCGCCGATCGGCGTCTCCGCCTCGAACGCGCTCGAGATCGTCCTCCAGCCGTAGCGGAGCGGGGACCTTGACCGGTCTTCCCGCCCGACTCACTCTCCACCCCCGTGGGCGCCCTGCCCCTCCTCGCGGCGGTCCTCTCCGCGTTGCTCCAGGTCGACGCGGGGCGCGCGAAGCCCGGCGACCCCCCCGACGCGGTCCTCGCGCTGCATCGGACCTCCTTCGGCCGTTCGCTCGAGGAGGCGGGGGACCTCGAGATCGAGGGGAAGGTCGAGGGGGGAGATCACTGGCGGACTTGGCGCGTCTACGTGCGGCGCGCGCCCTTCGCATTCCGGGAGGAGTTCCGCTCCGCCGACCCGAGCGTCCCTCCCGACGTCCGCGTGAGCGACGGGGAGTACGCGTGGCGGCTGCGCGCCGACGGCACGGGGGCGCCGCTGCCCGGCCTCGAGGCGACGGCGACCCTCGAGCGCGCCTACTTCGCGGGGGCGCTCTACCTCGACCCCGGGCAGACGACGGGCCGGGGCAAGGTGAACGGGCTCGAGTCGATGTGGCACTGGCCCGGCGTCCCCGACTCCCTCGAGAAGGGCCGGCCGGTGTGGGTCGTCAACCTCACCACGCCGGCCGGGAGCTACTGGCAGACCTGCTTCGACGCGCAGGACGGGCGCCTGCACGGGAGGATCGACCCCTTCGTCCAGCCCCTCCGCTGGATGCGCTACGGCGAGTGGAAGGACTTCGGTGGGCTGCGCCTCCCCACCCTCTGGATCGAGGGGAGGATCCCCGATCCGAACGCTTTCGCCGTCCGCGTCGGTGCGGTCCGCTCCGGCGTACGCCACCCTCCC
>CBRGOK010000852.1:0-1651 GCA_967798035.1 uncultured bacterium | reverse complement strand
CCCGGGGTCGCGCGGCGGTCCGCAGAAAGGAAGGAGGCGCGAGATCGCGGGGGGAGGCCGCGGGCGTGCCGCGCGGGCGGTCGGGCCGGTCGGCCTCGATCAGGTGCAGCCCGAGGAGCGGGCCCGCCGCCGGCGCGCACGCCGCGACCCGCGCGGCGAGCGTTCCCCTCGAGGAGCCGTCGCTCCGCTCCGCTCCCGCGTCGGGCGTCGCGCGGCACCCGGCGAGGAGCGCGATCCAGAGCGAGGCTCGAACGCCGGAGCCGTCCCGCGGACGGCTCCGGCGCGTCGATCGCAGGATCGAGAACACGCCGGTCTCCCGTGGTCCCTCCCCCTTCGACCACCCTAAAAGCAATAACCTATAAATCGCCGATCGGCAAGTCCCCCCTTCGTCGCGCCCGGGCCGACGACCCGAGGAGCGCCGCCGAAAAGGGGTTGCGTCGGCGCCCGGATAGGCTACGCGAGGGCTCGGTTCGAGGAGGCGAGCTCGAGAAGGAGGCGGCAGGGCTCGAACCGGACGCCGTGGCGGGCGCGGAGGTCCGACATCCGCCGCAGGAGCGCCTCCGCGCCCCCCTCGAGGGCCCACCGCACCAGGCCCCCGCGGTACGGGGGGAAGCCGAACCCCATCACGGAGGCGAGGTCGAGATCCCCCGCGCGCTCGACGACCCCGTCCTCGAGGCACCGGAACGCCTCGGCGACGGCCGCGAGGAGGAGGCGCTCCGCAAGGGCCTCGGAGGGGAGCCCCGGCGAGCGGGTGGGGATCCCGAGGACGCGCGGGAGGTCGGGGTCGGCGACGCGGCGGCCGCCCCGTGCGTACCGGTAAAACCCCCGTCCGCTCTTGCGGCCGAGCCTGCGGTTCTCGAGGAGCCGGTCGAGGATGCGCGGGCCCTCGAACCGCAGCGGGAAGGCCGCGGCGAGGCTGCGGGCAGCCGCGGCGGCGACGTCGAGCCCGACGTCGTCGAGGAGGGCGATCGGTCCGACGGGGAAGCCGAACGCGACGGCCGCGTCGTCGATCTCCCGCTCGAGGACCCCCTCGGAGAGGAGCTTCGAGGCCTCCTGGAGATAGGGGCCGAGGACGCGGTTGACGAGGAATCCGGCCCCGTCCCCCACGAACAGGGGGATCTTGTCGATCGCGAGGGCGAGGGCCGCCGCGCGCGCGGCGCTCTCCGCCGAGGTCTCCGGGCCGCGGACCACCTCGAGGAGGGGCATCTTCTCGACGGGGTTGAAGAAGTGGAGGCCGACGACGCGCTCCGGGCGCGGCAGGCCCCGGGCGATCGCCTCGACCGCGAGGCTCGAGGTGTTCGTCGCGAGGAGCGCGTCGGGCCGGACGCGCGAGGCGAGGCGCGCGAAGAGGGCGCGCTTCGCCTCGAGCGACTCGACGATCGCCTCGACGACGAGGTCGCAGCGCTCGAGCCCGGATCCGTCGGCGGCGGGCTGGAGGCGGTCCATCGCGGCCCGGGCCTCGTGCGGCTCCGCCCGGCGCCGCGCGACCTTCTCGTCGAATCGGCGGCGGGCGCGCTCGAGGGTCCGGGCGATCGAGCCCGCGTCGGCGTCCTCGAGCCGGACGGCGACGCCGCTCTCGGCGAGGAGGATCGCGATCCCGCCCCCCATCGTCCCGCAACCGACCACCGCCGCGCGGGCGACGCCCGGCTCG
>CBRGOK010000851.1:0-1660 GCA_967798035.1 uncultured bacterium | reverse complement strand
GCCGCCCGGCAGCCTCGACGCATGGATCCGACCGCTCCCCTGGACCTTCTCGGAGACCGGGATGCCGGCCTCGAGGTCGACCTCGGCGCCGAAGGTGTGGTAGCGCGCGAAGGGTGCTCCGAGGGGGGTGAACCGTTCCCGCTGCAGATATCCCATCACCTCGGGAAAGATCGTGGCGAGCTGCTCCTGGAGCTGCTCCCCCTTGCAGCGGACTCGCACCGAGGCGGCGTTGAGCTCCTTGCGCTCCTCGACCTTGAAGCCGGGGTCCTTCTTCGGCTCCTTCTGGTGCGCCCTCATCAGCTCCGCGAACACCTGGTCCCCGGGCTGGAAGAGGTTGGCGGGGAACTTCGCATCGACGTCGACGCTCTCCGTGTCGAACTGGATCTCGATCAGGCGGTCGGGCGGCCCGAAGGTCATGCGGCAGTGGTGCGGGAAGCGCACGCCGGCGACCGGCCTCCAGTCCGAGTCGTCGAAGAGGAGCCGCTGCCAGCCCGCGCCGCTCACGGTCGCGTAGGCCGCGACGCGGACGAGCTCCTTCGAGTCCCGGTCGAGCCACCAGGTGTCGGGGACGGGAGGCTCCTCGCCCGGGACGGGTTCGATGCCGAGCTGCTCGGGCGACTTCGGGTGGAGCCGCAGCTCGTGGCACGCGCGCCCGAGGACCTGCGCCTCCCCGACGTACTCGGCCCTGGCGTACATCTCGCGCCAGGGGCGCTGGCGCCCGAACCCGAAGAGCCGCACGTCGGCGGCGGCGGCCCACCCCTTCTTGATCTCGGTCCCCCCGGTTCCCGTCATCCAGTAGACCTCGCCGTTCGTGCAGCGGCGGCTGGGGGGGGAACCCTCGAAGAGCGCCTCGACCCTCGCCGCGCCGCTCGGCGCGTAGACCGACGAGAAGGACCCCGTCCCCGGGAAGCGCTCGAAGACGACCTTCCCCTTGATCTCGACGACGGCCAGCGCGGCGGGCGTGCCGAGCCCCGCGCGATGCGCGTCGAGGAGGGCGGTGGCGTCCTCTCCCCCGGGCGCGCCTCCGTCCCGCGGGAAGAGGACGAGGGGGACGGCGAGGAGCGGGATCGTCGGGAAGTGCTTCATGTCGAGGAGTCCCTTCGGGAGCCGCAGGGATCGGGTCCTGCAGGGAGGTACGGTAAAATCGCCCGGCCGAATCAGGCAATCGCAGAGGGGCGTCGAATCGTGGCGACCACACAGCAGCGCTCCGCCGGCCCGTTTCCCGAGACGCGCTGGTCGCTCGTCCTCGCGGGCGACCGCGGCGTCGCGCTCGAGCACCTCGCGGGCGCCTACTGGAGGCCGATCTTCGGCTACGTGCGCGCGCGGTGGGCCCGGGACGAGGCCGAGGCGCTCGACGCGACCCAGGACTTCTTCGTCCACCTCGCCGAAGGGGACCTTCTCAAGCGCGCCGATCCCCTCCGCGGCCGGTTCCGCGCCTACGTCCGCGTCTCCCTCGCGAACTTCCTCGCGGACGAGGAGCGCCGGCGCGGGGCCCAGCGGAGAGGGGGCGGCCGCCGGTTCGTCCCCCTCGACGAGCCCGACGCGCTCGACCTGCCCGACACGCGGGGGAAGTCGCCGGAGGAGGCCCTCGACGAACTCTGGCGCGCCGAGGTGCTGGAGCGAGCCGCCCGCCAGCTCGAGCGCGACCTCCTCGCCGAGG
>CBRGOK010000850.1:0-1665 GCA_967798035.1 uncultured bacterium | reverse complement strand
GGAGCCCGACGACGTCCTCGACGTGGATCCAGGGGAACCACTGGCGCCCGTTCCCGAGCGGGCCGCCGACGCCGAGCCGGAACGGGGGGAGCATCCGCGCAAGAGCGCCTCCCTCCCTCCCGAGGACGACACCGATGCGTGCGAGGACGACTCTCACCCCGAGCGCGCGGGCCTTCGCCGCCTCGGCCTCCCATTCCCGGCAGACCTTCGAGAGGAAGTCCGTCCCGGGTGCCGAGCCCTCGTCCAGCTCCTCGTCCCCCCGCGAACCGTAGATCCCGACGGCGGAGGCGGAGACGAGAACCCGAGGGCGCTCCTTCGATCTCTCGATCCCCGTCACGAGGTTCCTCGTGCCGAGGACGCGGCTGTCGCGAATCCGCGCCTTCTTCCTCGCGGTCCAGCGGCCGCTCGCGACCGACTCCCCGGCGAGGTGGAAGACGGCCTCCACGCCGCGGAACGCCTCCGCCGGCGCCGGGGTGATGTCGGACTGCCAGCCATGGACGGCTGCCCCCGCGAGCGCCCCTTTCGCGCCCGCCGGATCCCGCGTCAGGACGACCGGGCTCTGGAGCCGACGCAGCAGCGCCCGCCCGATGAAACCCGTGGCCCCGGTCGCGAGTGCGCGCATGCGTTCCCTCCCTCGTCGGGCGGGCGGACGCTAGGCCCGGGGGGAACCCGGGTCAATCGGCCGGAGGTCCCTACTCCGGGAGACCGAGGATCGGCGTCCCCTTCGGGAAGGAGACGGCGTAGACGAGGCGGATCGCCTCCTCCTTCCCCTCGGCCACCTCGAGGTCGAAGCGGTGGAGCCCCTCCCGCTTCCTCTCCCGCTCCGCCTCCTCTCCCCCCGCGGGCGCGGGGACCGCCGTCTTCACCTTCACAGTGATCCGGTCGTCCCCGGAGACGGGCACGGGCTCCTTCACCACCACGCGCGCCGGACCCCGCCCCGACCGGAGATTCTTCACCTTGATCTCGTACTCGTAGGTGATCGTCTCGTCGCTCCCGAGGAGCCCCGGCCCCTCCCGGAACTCCTTCACCTTCTTCCGCTCCACGGTCACGCCCGGGTCCTGCCCGAGGTAGAGGTCGAACTCCTCCCCCGGGCGGATGTCCTTGAGCGGCGCCCGCCCGACGAAGTCGGGGCCGAAGTAGACCGACGCGAGGCCCGAGAGGATCGGGAAGGCGGTCGTGTTCCTCGCCTTCCCCTTGAGGAAGACGCGGGCGGCCGACTTCGGCGTGGCGAAGTGCTCGGGGCGCACGTCGAGCGTCGACTCGGAGACGAGGACGACATGCTCCTCCCCGTCGGCCGGGACGGTCTCCGCCCGCGGCACGCGGAACTGGATCGAGATCCCGCGCTCCTGGACCGCCGCCTCGGCGGGGGTGGCGGGAGCGAGCGACGGGGCCGCCTCCTCGTCGGCGGCGACGAGCCCGTCGGCGGCCCCGAGCGTCCGCACCTTCTCCTCTCCTCGCGCGCGAGCGGCCGCGGCGGCCGGAGGGTACGCCCTCCGCTCCTCCGAGCCCGGAGGGGGCGCGATGGCGAGACGCATCGTCTGGAGCGGAGGCGGGGAAGCCCCGAGCTGCGGGCGGGCGGTCGAGAGCGTCAGCTCGACCTCGCCCCAGTCCTCCCCGGTCCGCTGCCGCACCGCCGCGCGGTAGGCGAGGGCGACGCCGGAAAAG
>CBRGOK010000849.1:0-1665 GCA_967798035.1 uncultured bacterium | reverse complement strand
CCTCCTCGCGGACTCGCGGCTCCTCGAGAGGGAGTACGCGCTCGAACGAGGGGGCTTCCGAAGGCACCCCGATGGACTCGCCCCTCGGGTCGTCGTCTACGGCGGGGGCGGTTTCTTCGGGAGGCTCGTCGTCGAAGAGCTCCTCCGAGACACGGACGCGAGGGTCGTGATTGCCTCCCGTCGCCCGCGCCGTCCATTCCCCGTCCCCGAAGCACGCCTGCTCCTCCGGATCTCCGATCTCGAAGACCACGCGTCGATCCTCCGGACGATCGAGGGGGCGAGGGTCGTGATCAACTGCACGGGGCCGTTCCAGGGTCAGGGGCCCGGCCTCCTCCGCGCCTGCATCGAGAAGCGGGTCCACTACGTCGACGTGGCCGACGACCGCGAATTCGTCCTTCGTTGTCGCGCGCTGGCGGACCCCATCGAGGAGGCGGGGATCGCGGCCTTCATCGGCTGTTCGGTCGTCCCCGGCGTCGCCTGCCTCCTCACCCATTTCCTGCGGTCGGAAGTGCCGGACATCGAGGAGACCCGCATCTCGATCTCCCCCGGGACGCGCCACCCGCGGGGACCGGGATCGTTCCTGTCCCTCCTCTCGACGATCGGACGCGAGTTCGAGGTCCCGGCGCGAGAGGGGACGAAACGCGTCGCCGGCTGGACCGAGCCAGAACGGGTCGTCTTTCCCGCCCCGATGGGCGCCCGGCGCGTCTACCGCGTGGTCGACGTCCCGGACTACGTGCTCCAGTTCCAGTACTTCGGGACGAAGCAGGTCACGTTCAAGATCGGTTCGGAGCTGGATCTCCTGAACCGCGCGCTGGGGGGCTTCCGCCGCGCGGCGGCCCTGTTCCGCCTGCGAGATCTCGGGCCTCTCGTGCCGCTCTTCCGGCTCCTCGTGGCGATCGCTTCCCCGTTCGGCACGTCCCGGGGAGGGGTGATGGTCGAGGTCCGAGGTTCGAAAGGCGCCCGGCCGGCGTCCGCGGCCCTCTCCGTCTTCGTCGAGAAAAGGGGCGAGATCATCCCGGCCTTCCTCCCATCCCTCGCGTGTCGGATGGCACTCGACGGCGAGGCGCGCCTGAGGGGGATCGTCCCTCTCGACCGGTGGCTCTCTCGCGAGCGGTTCGTCTCGGAGGCGGCGAGGAGGAACATCCAGGTCGCGGTCCGCAGGGGAGGGTCGGAGGACTGGGCTCCGTTCGGGTAGTTCCTGAGTCGCGGGGTCGGGGCGGAGATGTCGCGCAACTCCCGTCACCGTCCCATCGGGCATCCCCGAAGAAGCGGCTACGCCGATCGCCACGGACCGAAGGGCTTCCCGAAGGTCCGGACCGGTACCCGGGGCCGTTGCTCAGACGGTGCATCTCGTGCCCCCGCGACCGCGCCGACCCACGTGGGTCGCTCTAGCCCCCCGAAACGGCCTGCAGGATCGTGAGGGTGTCCCCCTCCGCCAAGGGGCGGTCGGGGAGCGCTGGGCCTCAGGTCTGTGGTTGCCCTCGGTCCGGTCGCCAGGGGCCCCGGGCAGGCCAGGAGGCTTCGAACGGCTGGCTGCTCGAGAGGGAAAGACAGGGCGGGAGGAGGAACCGGCGAAGATCCTCCACGACTTCGGGTAGCTCCTTGCCATCGGCGTCGAGGGAGCCCTTCCGGAGGAAGGCGCTCCACTGGCGTCGCTTCTCCCGG
>CBRGOK010000848.1:0-1666 GCA_967798035.1 uncultured bacterium | reverse complement strand
CCTCCTCTTCGGCCCTTCCGCCGCCGGCGGCGCCTACATCCCCGCCTTCTGCGACATCGTCGTGATGGTCGACGGGAACGCCTCGATGTACCTCGGCTCGCCGCGGATGGCCGAGATGGTCATCGGGGAGAAGGTGACCCTCGAGGAGATGGGGGGGGCGAAGATGCACTGCTCGGTCTCTGGGTGCGGCGACGTCCTGGCGAAGGACGAGGCCGAGGCGATCGAGCTGGGCCGCCGCTGGCTCTCCTACTTTTCCGAGAACTCCGACGTCGCGCCTCCCTCGGCGCAGGCCAAGGACCCCGCCAAGTCGTGCGAGACCCTCGAGTCGGCGATCCCGGCGGACCAGAACCGTCCCTTCGACATGTTCGAGGTGATCGACCGGGTCGTCGACGCGGCCTCCTTCTTCGAGGTGAAGCGCCTCTGGGCCGGGGAGCTGGTCACCGGCCTCGCGCGGATCGACGGCCGCGCCGTCGGGATCCTCGCCAACCAGCCCAAGGTGAAGGGGGGCGTCCTCTTCGTCGACTCGGCGGACAAGGCCGCCCGGTTCATCTGGCTCTGCGACGCCTTCCGGATCCCGCTCCTGTTCCTCGCCGACGTCCCCGGCTTCATGATCGGGACCCAGGTCGAGCGCCAGGGGATCATCCGGGCGGGAGCGAAGATGGTCTCCGCCGTCTCGGAGGCGACGGTGCCGAAGATCTCCGTCATCGTCCGCAAGGCCTACGGCGCGGGCCTCTACGCGATGTGCGGCCCGGCCTACGAGCCCGACGCCTGCCTCGCGCTCCCCTCGGCGATGATCGCGGTGATGGGTCCCGAGGCCGCGGTGAACGCCGTCTTCTTCAACAAGATCCAGGAGAAGCCCGAGTCGGAGCGGGCGGCCTACGTCGAGAAGCTGCGCGAGGAGTACCGCCAGGACGTCGACCTCCTCCGGCTCGCGAAGGAGAACCACGTCGATGCGGTGGTCCCGTTCGCGGAGCTGCGGCGGGAGCTGGTCGAGCGCGTCCGCGCCTACGCGACGCGGGAGAAGGTGCACCCCCGCAAGAAGCACGGCGTCTGGCCGGTGTGAGGCGCGGAGGCCGATCTCTCGGCGCGGCGCGGTTGCCGGACCCGTTCGAATCGCCTAGGATCGCCACGTCGATTCGCCCGGTCCCGGGTCCGGGCGAGAATCTCCGACGCGGTGAGGACTCCGATGTTCACCCCCCCTCGAGTCCGCCGGAGCGAAGGCCGCGGCGCCGGGCCGTCGAGTCTCTTCCTCGCACCGGCGCTCCTGACGCTCGCCTCGGCGGCGACGGCCCAGCCGTTCGGATTCGTCCACGAGATGTTCCCGCTGGATGCCGCGCCGACGCTGGACTTGGCCCTCGCGGACGTCGACGGGGACGGGGACCTCGACGCCTTCCTGGCGAACGGGGATCGCGTGGATCTCTACCTGAACGACGGGAGCGCCGTCTTCACCGACGTCACGGCGACGAGCGTCCCGGCCGTCGGCTCGATCGCGCTGGCGATCGCGCTCGGGGACGTCGACGCAGACGGCGATCTCGATGCGCTCGTCGGAATCTTCGGACAGCAGAACAGGCTCCTCCTGAACGGCGGGACCGGCGTCTTCACGGACGCCTCCGCGACGAACCTGCCGTCCCTCCTCGACAACACGGCCGCGATCGGACTGGGAGAC
>CBRGOK010000847.1:0-1675 GCA_967798035.1 uncultured bacterium | reverse complement strand
CCTCCATCCCCAGTCCCTCGTCCACTCGATGGTCGAGTTCCGCGACGGCTCGATCCTCGCCCAGCTCGGCCTCCCCGACATGCGCATCCCCATCCACTACGCCCTCGCCTACCCCGAGCGCCCGGAGAACGGGCTCGCCGGCTTCGACCCTACCCGCTTCGCACGCCTCTCGTTCGAGCCGCTCGAGCCCGCGCGGTTCCCCTCCGTCGCCCTCGGGTACCGCTGCGTCCGGGAGGGAGGCCCCTCCGGGGCGATCCTCAACGCCGCCGACGAGGTGGCCGTCCATCGGTTCCTCGCGCGCGAGATCGCCTTCCCGGACATCGTCGCGTGCGTCCGCGCCGCCCTCGACGCCCCCCGCCCCTCCTTCGAGCCGAACCTCCGGGGCGTCTTCGCCGCCGACGCCTGGGCGCGGGAGCGCGCCGCGCGGTGGACGCGGTGAGCGCCCTCCGCTCCGTCTTCGAGGTCGTCTTCAGCCTCGGCTTCCTCGAGGTCCTCTTCGGGGTGAGCTTCCTGATCCTCTTCCACGAGTTCGGGCACTACGTCGTGGCGAGGCTCGCGGGCGTGCGCGTCGAGACGTTCTCCCTCGGCTTCGGTCCGAAGCTCCTCGGCTGGAGGCGGGGCCCGACGGACTATCGCGTGTCCGCGGTCCCCCTCGGCGGATACGTGAAGCTCGCCGGGGAGTCCCCGGGGGGCGAGGGGACGAGGCCCCCCGACGAGCTCGCCTCGAAGAAGGCGCGATGGCGTGCCGCGATCTTCCTCGCCGGGATCGTCTTCAACGCCCTCCTCACCCTGATCCTCTTCCCGATCCTCTTCGCCGCGGGGGTCCCCTTCCTCGAGCCCCTCGTCGGGGAGACCGCACCCGGAGGCCCGGCTTGGCGAGCCGGGATCGACCCCGGTACCCGCATCCTCTCGATCAACGAGACCCCGATCTATTCCTTCGAGCAGATCCGCGCGGTCGTCGCGCTCGCGGACTCCGGCGAGGGGCGGCCGCTGCGGATGCGCGTGCGCGTGCCCGAGGGGGAGGAGGGGGCCGAGATCGAGAAGGACGTCGAGGTCTTCCCCGAATGGGACCCGGAGCAGGGCTTCCGCGTGATCCAGGTGAACCACGCCGCCGACCGGGAGCACCGGATCGACGTCGAGGAGGGGAGCCCGGCGTTCCTCGCGGGGCTGCGTTCCGGGGACCGGCTCGTCTCCCTCAACGAGGTCGCGGGGGAAGGGGTCCTCTCCGGGCTCCTCGACGAGCTCGCGCGCGCGACCCGCGGAGGCGAGCCGCTGCGCCTGCGGGTGCTCCGCGACGGGACGGACGGCGCCCCCCCCTCGACCCTCGAGATCGAGGTCCAACCGCGCAAGCGCGAGACAAAGGGCTTCCAGGTCGGGATCGCCCCCCTGCTTGCGAAAGTCCGGGCGGTCCGCGAGCCCCTCCTCGACGCCCCCATCCCCATCCGCGAGGGGGATCGCCTCCTCGAGATCGACGGCCGGGAGTTCCTCGGGGACCCGGACCGGAGGGCCGCGCGCGCCTCGACCGCCCCCTCCCTCGTCTTCGCCTTCGAGCGGGAGGGAGGCGGGCGCTACCAGGTCGAGCGGCCGACGCCGACCCCGCGCGAGCGTGCTCGCCTCATCGAGGCCCTAGCGCTCGGGAGCGAGGGGACCCGGGTCGTCCCGATCCCGGGGCTCC
>CBRGOK010000846.1:0-1678 GCA_967798035.1 uncultured bacterium | reverse complement strand
ATCGTGCGGACGTTCGACCGGGAGGAAATTGCATTCCGGATCGAGGACAACGTCCATCCCTGGATGAGCGGCCGGATCGCGGTCCTGTCGAGTCCGTTCTTCGCGGTGACGGGCGAGGAAGGGGCCTTCGACCTTCCCGACCTGCCGCCTGGCGAGTTCGAGATCGCCGTGTGGCACGAGACCCTCGGGGAGCAGTCGCAGACCCTTGCCCTCGGTCCCGGGGAGAGCCGGCGAATCGAGTTCGCCTTCCGCCGGGGCCTCTCCCGGTAGAATCACGACCGTCCCCCTGCGACCCCCCCCTATGAAAGAAGCCGCTGTTTTCGTCGACGGAGAGTTCCGCGAGCCCCGCTCCGGGGCGACCTACAACATCGTCAACCCGGCGAACGAGGAGACGATCGGGCCGATCGCCGCCGGCGACGAGCGCGACATCGATGCCGCCTGCCTCGCCGCCCGAAAGGCGTTCGACGGGGGCCCCTGGCCCGCGATGGCGCCGACGGAGAGGGCGGCCCTCCTCTGGAAGCTCGGGGACCTCATCTCCGGCAAGCACCTCGAGGAGATGGCGGAGCTCGAGACCGCCTGCACCGGGAAGACCCTCTTCGACTCCGGGAAGATCGAGATCCCGATGGCGGCGGAGGTCTTCCGCTACTACGCCGGCTGGGTGACGAAGGTCGGCGGGGAGACGCTCCCCTCGCGCGGCAACGCCTTCACCTTCACCCTGCGCGAGCCGATCGGCGTCGTCGGCGCGATCGTCCCGTGGAACTTCCCCTTCCTCCTCTCCGCCTGGAAGATCGCCCCGGCGCTCGCGATGGGGAACACCTTCGTCCTCAAGCCGGCGTCCCAGACCCCCCTCACGGCGCTCAAGTTCGCCGAGATCACCCAGGAGGCGGGTCTGCCGCCCGGGGTCTTCAACGTCGTCCCCGGGCCCGGCGGGAAGGCCGGGATGGCCCTCGTCCGCCATCCGGCCGTGAGCAAGATCGCCTTCACCGGCTCGACCGAGGTCGGCAAGGGGATCGCCCGCGAGGCGGCCTCGTCGCTGAAGCGCGTCACCCTCGAGCTCGGGGGGAAGTCCCCCAACGTCGTCTTCGCGGACGCCGACCTCGACGCCGCGGCGAAGGGGGCGCTCACGGGGATCTTCTACAACAAGGGGGAGGTCTGCGCGGCGGGCTCCCGCCTCCTCGTCGAGGAGTCGGTCCACGACGCCCTCGTCGAGAAGCTCGTCCAGAAGGCGGGCTCCCTCACCGTCGGAGACCCGCGGGACAAGAAGACGCGCATGGGGCCGGTCGCCTCGAAGGGGCAGCTCGACAGCGTCCTCTCCTACATCGAGTCGGGGAAGAAGGAGGGGGCGAAGGTCGTCTCGGGGGGCGCGCGCGCGAGCGTCGGCCAGGGGAAGGGCTTCTACGTCCAGCCGACGATCTTCGACCGCGTGCAGCCGGAGATGCGGATCGCCCGCGAGGAGATCTTCGGCCCGGTCCTCTCGACGATCTCCTTCAAGGACTTCGACGAGGGGCTGGCGACCGCGAACGCGACGATCTACGGGCTCGCCGCCGCCGTCTGGACGCGCGACGTGAAGAAGGCGATGCGCGCCGCGCGCGCGATCAAGGCGGGGACGGTCTGGGTGAACGCCTACAACCTCTACGATCCCTCCCTCCCCTTCGGCGGGTTCAAGGAGTCGGGCTTC
>CBRGOK010000845.1:0-1702 GCA_967798035.1 uncultured bacterium | reverse complement strand
CCGCGACGCGCCGGACGGCGCGGGGGCCCTGGCGTCCTACGGCCTGGCCCTCGCCCGTGCCGGCCGGCGCGAGGAGGGGCTCGCGAGGCTCCGCCGCGCGCTCGAGATCTTCCCCGACTACCATCACGCCCACGTCATGATCGCCGAGGTGCTCGGTGGGGAGGGAGACGCGGCGGGAGCGGTGGCCGCGATGCGGGAGGCGATCCTGGCCGAGGGCCGGCTTTTCGGCGGCCGGGCGCCGAATGCTCCGCTCCTCCTCTACGGGATCCTGCGCAATCTCCAGGGGACTCCGGAAGGCGTGGCCGCAGCGGAGAAAACCTTCCGCGAGCTCCTCGCGGGAGGCGTCGACTCCCCGGGCCTCCGCGCGTGTCTCGGCGAGAACCTCTGGATCGCGGGGAGGGACGCCGAGGCGGAGGCGGAGTTCGACCTGGCGGAGGCGGAGTCCGACCTCGGGCGCGCGATGCGGGCCGGGTTCCTCGTCGAGACGGGGCGGGCCGCCGAGGGGCTCGCGGAGGCCCGGCTCCTGCGCGGCGATGCCGAGCCTCTCCCCCGCGCGCTCGCGCGCCTGGTCGAGGGGGAGGCCCTCCTCAGGCTCGGGCGGCCGACCGAGGCCGCGCAGGTCCTCCGGCGCTTCTCCGCCGCCCGCCTTCCCGACGCGAGCCTCACCGCCCGCGCGCATCTCGTCCTCGGCGAGACGGAGGTTCTCGCCGCGCGGGCCCTCGAATCCCGGGATCCCGCCCGCGGAGAGCGACTGCGCCGCGCGCGCGAGGAGATCGAGGCGGCCCGGGAAGGGGGACACCTCGACGTCCGGCGGGCCGCGCGCGCCGCCTCGCTCCTCCAGGAGGTCGACCGCGCGTTCCCCGGACCGGGCGGGAGCGATCGATGAGCCCGCCCCGCCGCCGGCTCCAGAAGATCCACGGACCGATCGGAGACCTCTTCCCGAGGCTCGAGCGCCGCGAGCCCTTCGAGCTGTCGCCGGAGGCGGTCGCCTCCTTCCACGAGAAGGGGTGGGTGAAGGGAGGGCGCGTCCTCGAGGCCCGCCAGATCGAGGCGCTGCGGGAGGGGCTCGACCGTCTCCGCCGGGATGCGGCCTCGCTCACCGACGTCCTCTACGAGATCGACGAGGACTGGAGGCGCGACCCCGAGCGAAACGTCTTCCACTTCCTCGGGGCGTGGCTCCTCGAGGAGGCGTTCCACGACCTCCTCTGGCATCCGGCGGTCACGGTGAAGGCCGCCCAGCTCCTCGACACGCCGCGGGTCCGGCTCTGGCACGACCAGGTCTTCGAGAAGCCCCCTCGGCATCCAGGCGTCGTCACCTGGCACCAGGACTACTCCTACTGGACGCGCGCGGCGCCGCCGCGACACGTGACCTGCTGGATCGGCCTCGACGACTCGACGAAGGAGAACGGCTGCGTCCACTACGTCTCCGGGAGCCACCGCTGGGGGCTGCTGCCGAGGGTCTCCCTGACGCGCGACATGGAGGCGGTCCTCGAGGTCCTCACGAAGGAGCAGCGCGCCGCCTTCGACCCGACCCCGATCGTCCTCGCGGCGGGGGAGTGCTCCTTCCACCACTCCCACACTCTCCACGGCTCCTACGGCAACCGCAGCGACCGGCCGCGCCGCGGGGTCGTCGTCAACCTCATGCACCCGGAGACGCGGTGCGCGGACGGGTCGAAGCCCCTCCTCGCGGGAGTCCCGCTCG
>CBRGOK010000844.1:0-1703 GCA_967798035.1 uncultured bacterium | reverse complement strand
TCCTCTCCGTCGCCTCGGTCTCCGGGCGCGTGACCGACGCCCGGACGGGCGAGCCGCTCGAGGAGATCCGGGTGAGCCTGCAGCGGGAGGACCGCGAGCAGGAGGGGATGCTCGGAGGCGGGCTCTCCGAGGCCCAGACGAACGCGGAGGGGGGATTCCGCTTCGGGGGGGTGAAGCCCGGCCGCTACACGGTCGCGGCCGGCGGCCCGACGCTCTTCGGCTCGGACCCGAAGGGGTTCGGGCGCGCGGTGCGCGGCGCCCTCGCGATCGGCGAGGCGACGGAGATGAAGGGGATCGACTTCGCGCTCCGCCCCGGAGGGACGATCCTCGGGACCGTGCGCGACTCGGCGAACCATCCCGTCGAGGGCGCCTCCCTCTTCTTCCGCGACGAGGAGGGGGTCGTCGTCAACCGCATGTCCGAGATCTTCACCGACGGCGGCGGTGGCTTCCGCGCCCCCGGCCTTGCCTCGGGGACCTACCGCGTCCTCGCGCGCGCTCCCGGCTCCGGGATCGGCTCGCTCGACGGCGTCGTCGTGACCGCCGGCCAGGAGAGGCGGGTCTCCCTCGTCCTCGCCCCCGGAACCGAGCTCACCGCGCGCGTCCTCGACGCCGACGGGAAGCCCGTCGCCGGCGCGAAGGCGGCGCTCTACGACTCCTCCGGCGAGGCGGTCTCGGGCCTCCAGGGCATATCCGACTTCGTCGAGTTCTTCCGGAAGGGGGCGCCCGGGCTCGGGGAGGTCCGGGTGGGCGCCTACCCGCCGGGGTCCTACCGCCTCCGGGTGACCGCGACCGGATTCAAGGCCCGCGAGGTATCGCTCTCGCTCGGGGGCGAGCCGGAGAAATCGGTCGAGGTCCGGGTCGAGCGGGACTAGCGGCTCTCCCTCGCTGCGCCGGTAGCATTCCGGCCCCTCTCCGGATCCCCTCCCCGCGGGGGGACGTCTCTTCCTCGAACCGAGCCCATGGACGCGCTCTTCACCGGCGAGAACCTCGTCGCCTTCCTCACGTTGACCGGCCTCGAGCTCGTGCTCGGGATCGACAACGTCGTCTTCATCTCCATCCTCGCCGGGAAGCTCCCGCCGGAGCGGCGCTCCCGCGCGCGGCGGGTGGGGCTCGGCCTCGCGATGTTCGCCCGGATCGGGCTCCTCCTCGGCATCTCCTGGGTCGTCGGCCTCACCGCCCCCTGGTTCTCGCTCATCGGCCGCGCCTTCTCCGGGCGCGACGTCGTCCTCCTCCTCGGCGGCCTCTTCCTCGTGGCGAAGGCGACCCTCGAGATCCACGACAAGCTCGAGGGGGAACCCCATCGCCCCGACCCCGCGCGCAGCCGAAAGGCCGTGCGGGGGATCCTCCTCCAGATCGTCCTCGTCGACATCGTCTTCTCCCTCGACTCGGTCATCACGGCCGTCGGGATGGCGCGCGCGATCCCGGTGATGGTCGCCGCGGTCGTGGTCTCGGTCCTGGCGATGATGGCCTTCGCCGGGGCGATCTCGGGCTTCATCGAGCGGCACCCGACGATGAAGATGCTCGCCCTCTCCTTCCTCCTCATGATCGGCGTCGTCCTGATCGTCGATGGATTCGGGGGCCACGTCGGGAAGGGGTACGTCTACGCCGCGATGGCCTTCTCGCTCTTCGTCGAGTTCCTGAACCTGAAGGCGCGCGGCCGGGCCGAGCCGGTGCAGCTGCGCGCGCGGTACGAGGAGGGAGGG
>CBRGOK010000843.1:0-1708 GCA_967798035.1 uncultured bacterium | reverse complement strand
AGCCGGGGGTGGGGTCGGCGTGGCGGGCGCAGGAGCGCCAGGGGCAGCGCTCGGGCTCGAAGGCGATCTTTCCCGCCGGGCGGACCATGGGGTCTTCCGGAAGGAAAGACGCGGGTGGTTACATCGACAGGCCCAACCGCGGGAGATTCCGCAGGGGGAGGGGGGGCCCGATCAACACGGACGCGGGGCAGTTTCACGTGGCGGCGGAGGTCGGCTAGGATGGGGGCGCTTCGCAGAGGGAGTTCCGGCGTGATGCACAACCTTCGAGGCACGTTCTCGCTCCTCGGAAGCCTCCTCCTCCCCGCGATCGCCACCGCGCAGGGGTACGTCGCCCTCGAGATCGACGGAGTGACGGGGGTCACCTTCGTCGGGGGGAGCGCCGTTGCGGCGGCCGGCGACGTCGATGCCGATGGCGTGCCCGACGTGATCGTCGGCGCGCCGACGCCCTTCGACGGGATCGGACGGGCGAGGATCTTCTCGGGCGCGACGGGGGCCCAGCTGCGGCTCCTCACGACCAGCCCCAACGTTCTTTTCGGCTGGGCCGTCGGCGGGCTGGGGGACGTCGACGGCGACGGGAGCGACGACGTGATCGTTTCCGCCATCCAGGACTCGTCCGGGGGGGTGAGCCTGGCCGGGCGAGTAACCGCCTTCTCCGGGGCCACGGGCGCCGTCCTCTGGACGCGGGACGGGCTCCTCCCCAACGACACCATCGGGGATTGCTTCGCGCGCGTCGGGGATCTCGACGGCGACGGCGTGGACGAGACGGCCGTCGGGGAGCGATCCGCCGACATCGGGCCGGTGTTCGACGCGGGACGAGTGGAGGTGCTCTCCGGAGTGACAGGTCTGCCGGTCCTCGTCCTCCTCGGCGCCGCGATCGCCGACCACTTCGGCGCCTCCGTCGCCCTCGCCGGCGACGTCTCCGGGGACGGAGTCCCCGACCTTCTCGTCGGCGCGCCGGAGACGAACCTGGCCGGGCTCGCCGACGCCGGGAGGGTGACACTCCACTCCCTCGCCGACGGGTCGGTCCTCCAACAGTTCTCGGGCGCCGCGGCGGGCGACCACCTCGGCGCCGGCGTGGCCGGCGTGGGGGATCTGGACGGAGACGGCGTTCCCGACTTCGTCCTCGGGGCGCCTCAATCGACCGTTGCGGCGGCCGGCTATGCGAGCGCCTATTCCGGGGCGACCGCGGGGCTCCTCTTCACCGCGGGGGGGGTGGGGCTCTTCGAGGACTTCGGCGCGACGGTCTGCGCGGTGGGCGACCTGAACGGGGACGCCGTGCCGGACTTCCTCGTCGGCGCGCCCGACGCGGGTCCAGGCGTCGGTGGAGGCCGCGTGCGGGCGATCTCGGGGGGGACGGGCGGAATCCTGTACGACGTGCTGGGGACGGCCACCGATGGGTCGCTCGGGATCGCCCTCGCAGGGCTCGGGGACCTCGACGGGGACGCGGTCCCCGACTTTCTCGCCGGGGAGCCGGGGTGGTTCGCGGGCGGGGGGATGGCGCGCGTTCGGTCGGGGGTGAACGGATCGCCCGTGTTCACCTTCCTCGGACAATTGATCGGCGACCGGTTCGGCTGGGCCGCGGCGATCGTCGGCGACGTCGACGGGGACGGCCGCGACGACGTCGTCGCCGGGGCGCCGAACGCCGACGCGGGACTCGTGGCCGATTCGGGAAGGGCGACGCTCCACTCGAGCGCGGGCGGTGGGGTCC
>CBRGOK010000842.1:0-1710 GCA_967798035.1 uncultured bacterium | reverse complement strand
GGTCCCCCCCCGTCACGATCGCGAAGCCGAGGCGCGCGAGGAGCTCGGCGACGCGCGAGCCGAGCTGGTAGGGAGCGCTCCCCCTCGGCGCCCTGGCGCTGCCGAAGATCGACACGGCGGGCCCGAGCCCGCGCAGCGCCTCGAACCCCTCGACGAACTCGCCCACCACCTTGAAGACGAGACGCTTGTCGGAGCCCTTGCGGCGGGAGAGTTCCTTCGGGGAGAGTCGGCGCATGGGGAGGGGGGGGGTCGGGGCGAGGAGCGACCCCATAGTCGGATGGAGGAGCCCCGGAAGGTGAGCCTTGTCCTCCCCTTCGCCCCCCCCGGACAATCCCCCCGCCCTCGAGGATCCGGATGCGACGGTCCCTCCTTTCCACGTTTCTCCTCCTCGCCCCCCTTCCCGGGCGGGAGGCCCGCGGGCAGGCGCCCGCGTCGGGATTCGACTTCTTCCCCGGCGGCACCTACGAGGCGTCGGTCCCGACGCCCCGGTCGGTCCTCGGCTACGGCCTCGGGGAGGCCTACACGGAGCACTGGAGGCTCGCCCGCTGGATCGAGGCGCTCGGGGCGGCGAGCGGTCGCATGCGGGTCTTCCGGTACGGCGAGACCTACGAGGGGCGCCCCCTCTTCCTCGTCGCGGTCTCCTCCCCCGAGAACCTCGCCCGCCTCGACGCGATCCGGGAGGGGCTCTCCCTCCTCGCCGACCCCCGCAAGCCCCCCGGGGGGCCGGCGAAGGAGGAGATCCTCGACCGGAGCCCCGCCCTCGTCTGGCTCTCCTTCACAGTCCACGGCAACGAGGCCTCGGGAACCGAGGCGTCGATCGGCCTCCTCTACCAGCTCGCCGCGGGGACCGACGATCGCACCCGCGAGGTGCTGTCCAACACCGTGGCGCTGATCGACCCCAACCTGAACCCCGACGGGCGCGACCGGTTCGTGAACTGGTACCGCTCCGTGGCCGGGGCGAAGCCGGACGAGGACCCGCAGTCCCTCGAGCAGGACGAGCCCTGGCCGGGGGGGCGGACAAACCACTACCTCTTCGACCTGAACCGCGATTGGGCCTTCCTCACCCAGATCGAGACCCGCTCCCGCGTCGCCGAGTACCTGCGCTGGATGCCGCAGGTCCACGTCGACCTCCACGAGATGGGGGCGGAGTCGAGCTACTTCTTCTTCCCCGCCGACGTCCCGATCAACCCCAACCTCCCCGAGGCGACGCTCGAGTGGCACCGGGAGTTCGGCCGGGGGAACGCCGCGGCGTTCGACCGCTTCGGCTGGTCCTACTACACGGCGGAGCGCTTCGACCTCTACTACCCCGGCTACGGGGACTCCTGGCCCTCGCTCCAGGGCGCGATCGGGATGACCTACGAGCAGGCGGGGCAGGCGGGGGTGCGCTTCAAGCGGGAGGACGAGCAGGTGCTCACCCTCCACGACCGCGCCTGGCACCACTTCACGGCGGCGTTCGCGACCCTCGAGACCGCCGCGCGCAACCGCCGCTCCCTCCTCTCCGACTTCGCGCGCTTCCACGAGAGCGCCCTCGAGGAGGGGAGGCGCGGGGGAGTCCGAGAGTACCTCTGGAAGGAGGGGGAGGACCCGGCGCGGGCCCGCGCCCTCGCCTCCCTCCTCGCCGCCCAGGGGATCGAGGTCGAGAGGTCGAGGGAGCCCTTCACCGCCGGCCCCCTGACGAAGGTCGGAGGGGGGAGGGCCGATCGCGATCGC
>CBRGOK010000841.1:0-1710 GCA_967798035.1 uncultured bacterium | reverse complement strand
GCCCCCCACGCTCACGCAGATCTCCCTCGCCTCGCCCGGCGTCGCCACGTCCGGCGTCGACGAGGCGGGGATGCCGGAGGCCCTCGCCTACGACGGGACCCATGTCTGGGTCGCCCGGCAGTTCGCGAACTCCGTGACGAAGATCCTCGCGACGAACGGCGCGATCGCCGGGACGTTCCCCGTCGGGGACCGGCCCCTCGCCCTCGCGTTCGACGGGACCCACGTCTGGGTCGCGAACTTCGGCAGCGACAACGTGCAGCGGCTCCAGACGAGCGACGGCGCGGTCGTCTCGACCGTCCCCGTCGCCGGCGGGCCCGGGAGCCTCGCCTTCGGCGGCGGCATCCTCTGGGTGGCGAGCCGGGGCAACGCCTCGGTGACGAAGATCCAGGCGAGCACGAGCGCGGTCCTCGGGACGTTCCCCGTCGGCCGCCGTCCGATGGGGATGGCGCTCGCCGGGAACGACCTCTGGGTCGCGAACAACAACGACGACTCGGTGACCCGGCTCCGAGCGAGCGACGGCGTGACCCTGGGGACCGTCGGCGTCGGCAAGGGGCCGATCGGCGTCGCCTACGACGGCACGCGCGTGTGGGTCAGCAACTTCTTCTCCAACACGGTGACGAAGATCCAGGCGAGCACGGGGGCGACCCTCGCGACCTATGCGGTCGGCGACAGCCCCGTGGGGGTCGTCTACGACGGGCAGCGGATCCGCGTCGCGAACAGCGGCAGCCAGACGGTGATGCGGCTGCGGGTGAACGACGGAGTCGTCCTCTCGACCGTGCAGACCGGGAAGGGCCCCTTCGGGCTCCTCTGGACGGGGAGCGCGATCTGGGCCGCCAACACGGGCGGGGACTCCGTCTCGACCTCGGCGTTCTGACGCCGGCCGCGAGGAGGGGCTCCCGCCCTCCTCTGGAATACGGGTGATCCGGGGGACCGCGCCGACGCGGTCCCCCTCCTTCATCTCGGGGTCTCCTCGCGCTCGAGCCGCAGCACGACCTCCTGCGTCGACTGGGTCCCGACGTGGACGGTCGTCGTCCCCTCCTTCCACCCTCTTCCCCCGACGCGGACGGTGTACTCGCCCGGCAGGAGGAGCACGCTTCCCACCCCCTTCTCCATCCGGAGGGAGACGCCCGTCCCGAAACCGGAGGGGAGCGTGAAGCGCTCGCGACCGCGGGAGTCGGTCCAGACGGGGATGGAGTCGGCCGGTGCCCCCCCCTCGTCGAGCACCCGAACACGGACCCGCGTCCCTCGGCGATAGTCGATCCGGAAGGAGGTCTCGGCGTCCCGCCCCACCTCGGCCTCCTCCGACTCGGCTCCCGCGAATTCGGCCTCCGGGATCGTCGCGTAGTACCTCCCCGGCCGGAGACCGACGATCCGGGCGATCCCGTGCCCGTCCGTCCGTCCCATGCCTCCCGCGTACAGGAGGTGGGGTCCGGTCGGAACGACGGCGGGCACCAGGAGGACCCCGGCCTCCTTCACCGGGCTTCCGCCGGGATCGGAGACCCGGACGATCGCGGTCCCTCCCCGCGCGAGCGCGAAGTCGACGACCGTCTCCCCCCCCTCCGCGACTTCGATCGGACCGCGGGCTTCCGAGGCGAGCGCCTCCTCGTCGTCCGCCTCCTCCCTCCCCCACCGGTGGCCCGCGCGCATCACGTAGCGCCCCGGTTCGAGGTCGCTCACCCGATACCGGCCCTCCTCGTCGGTGATGGCCCG
>CBRGOK010000840.1:0-1714 GCA_967798035.1 uncultured bacterium | reverse complement strand
TCCCGCTTCCTTGGAAGGGAGGAAGGGCCGCGGATAGGATGCGCGGCACTAGAGGCGGATGAAAAGTCGAGGAATCCTCCCCGGCCTCCTGACGCTGGGAAACGCCTTCTGCGGTTTTCTCGCGATCGCGAAGACGGCGGACGCGCTCCTGTACGCGTACGGGCCCATTCCGAACCCGGGGGGAGAGGCGCTGGCCGACAAGCTGGTCGCGGCCTCCTGGCTCATCCTCCTCGCGATGCTGTTCGACGCCCTCGACGGGAAGGTCGCCCGTCTGATGGGCTCGACCTCGGAGCTCGGGGGGCAGCTCGACTCCCTCGCCGACGCGATCTCCTTCGGCGTCGCCCCGGCCCTCCTCGTGAAGGTCCTCGTCGAGCACGAGGTCCGGACGGCGGGGCTCCAGCCGCACCCGCGCCTCTACTTCATCGTCGCGGGGTTCTACGCGCTGTGCGCGCTCATGCGCCTGGCGCGCTTCAACGCCGAGAACGACCCCTCCCCCGAGGCGCACGAGCGCTTCACCGGGCTCCCCTCTCCCGCCGCCGCGGGGGTCGTCGTCTCCCTCGTCCTCCTCTACTTCTTCGACGGCACGAAGCGCGTCCCGTGGGTCGACTTCGAGGCGGTCCACGTCGTCCTCCGCCGGGCCTTCCCCTTCACCCTTCCGGTCCTCGGCCTCCTGATGATCAGCCGGGTCCGCTACACGCACTTCCTCTCCTGGGTCCTCCGGGAGCGGAAGGTCTTCCCCTTCCTCGCCCAGGCCCTCGTGACCCTCCTCCTCCTCCTCTACGAGCCCCAGATCGCCCTCGCGATCGGCTTCCTCGCCTACGCGTCGAGCGGCCCCATCGGGGAGGTCGTCGTGCGCGTCCTCCCCTCCGCCCTCCGGGGCTCCGCGCCGCGGACTCCGCGCAGCTAGGGACCCCGCATGCTTGCTCCCCGCGCCGAGACCCCGCTCGCCCGCCGCCCCGCCGCGCTCGGGCTCGGCTCGAACGAGGGGGACCGCGAGGCCCACCTCCGCGCGGGGCTCGCCCTCCTCGAGGCGAGCGGGCGGGTCCGGGTGCTGCGGGTGAGCCCCTTCCTCGTGACGGAGCCGCAGGGAGGGCCTCCCCAGGGCCCGTTCCTGAACGGGGCGGCCTGGGTGGAGACCGATCTCGACCCCCGCGGGCTCCTCGACCTCTGCAAGTCGGTCGAGCGCGCCGAGGGGAGGGTGCCCGGTCCCCGCTGGGGGCCCCGCCCCCTCGACCTCGACATCCTCCTCTTCGGGGACCTCCAGGTGCGGGAGGCGGACCTCGAGATCCCTCATCCGAGGCTCCTCGAGCGCCCCTTCGCGCTCGAGCCGCTGGCGGCGATCGCCCCCGACGCGCTCCACCCCCTCCTCGGCCGAGCGATCGGCGAGATCTGGCGGGAGCGGGCGCGCTTCTCCCTCGCCCGATGATCCGCCTCGAGGAGGGTCGCTCGATGCGTCATTGGTCGCAAGCGCGGCGGCGCGAGGGGGCGAGCCTCGGCTTCGTCCCGACGATGGGCGCCCTCCACGAGGGGCACCTCTCCCTCGTCCGGCGCTCCCGGGGGGAGTGCGGGGCGACGGTCGTCTCGATCTACGTCAACCCGCTCCAGTTCGGGCCCGGGGAGGACCTGGAGCGGTACCCGCGCCCCCTCGAGCGCGACGCCGCGCTCCTCGACCGGGAGGAGGTGGACGCGCTCTTCCTCCCCCGGCGCGAGGAGA
>CBRGOK010000839.1:0-1716 GCA_967798035.1 uncultured bacterium | reverse complement strand
GAGCGGAGGAAGCCCGGGCCAGTTCGCCCAGTTCTTCGCGAACTGCGTGTGGACGTCCCGCAGGTGGTCCAGGCCGTTGACGAGGCTCCAGCGGCAGCCGTCGTCGTGCCGGTGGCCGCCGTGGACCGGGTCGGGGCCGAGGGCCGCCGACCAGCCCGGCTCCTTCTCGAAGTAGGCGACGAGGCGGGCGAGCTCCCCCGCCCTCTCCCGGTGCGCGCGCCGGAGGGCCGTCGCCGACTCGGTCCGCAGGCGCCCCTTTTCGTCGAGCGCCTCCCGCCGGACCCGCTCGACGAAGTCGAGCTCCTTCCCGAAGAGGCTCGGGTGCCAGTACCCCGAGAGGTAGTGGAAGACCCGGAAGTCGGGGGTGGCGAAGTAGGTGACGATGTTCTTCGTCGCGAAGGCCTCGGGCTCGGTGGACCAGATGCTCGACTCCCCCCCTGCGTCGCAATTGTGGAAGCCCGGGGCGACGTTCACCCAGGTCGGGACGCAGGACTCGTGGATGCGGCGGGCGGTCGGAAGGTCGGAGAACGTCACGGTTCTCATCAGGTGCCCGGCCGCTCAGGTCCCTCCGGAGCGGAGGTCGCCGACCAGGCGGAAGACGAGGAGGAACTTCCCCTCCGCCCGCGCCTGGGCGGCCGCCTCCCCGAGGTCCTCCGTCCAGACGACGGCGCGGTTGTAGCCCGGCCAGCGGGCCGGGATGCCCCCCGAGCAGCAGCCGGCGACCTCGGTCGGGTTGCGGTCCGCGACTCCGGGCAGAAGGGAGAGGAGAAGGGAGATCATTCGGGGCCTCCTCGCGGCCGGGGCGCAGGGGGAGCCGCGGTGTCCGCAGGACTCGCAATACTCGGGCCGACGGCTGAGTCACAGGAGGAGGGGGACCGAGAATGTCCTCGCGGTGGGACGGATCGTCCTCCTCCCGCCGACCGAGGGGCCTCGACTCGATCAGACCACCCCCACCCGCCTCCTTGCGGCCGCCGCCCGCCTCGTCAGGCGGCCCCGGAGGACCTTGCGCCACCTCGCCAACGCCGCGCGTCGCCCGAGATAGCTCGCGGACTGGCGACGGGTCATGAACCCGACGAAGAATGTCCTGGTGTCGGGGTCGTAGATCTGGCGGGAGATCCCCACGGCGAATCCGGGAAGGTCGTGGTCCGAGAGGCGCGCGTTGAGCACCCAGATCCACCAGCGGATGTTCCGGTCTCCATCCGGGTCCCCGTAGGGCTCCACCACGATCCGGGTCCAGGGATACCTCGCCCGGATCGCCTGGATCACGGCCGCCATCCGGGCGTCCTTCATCGAGCGACGTCGATCACGAATCGCTCGACCTCTCGGCGGAGGAACTCGACCCATCTGCGTTGGACGGAGGCGGAACTGTAGTCGGCATTCTGCCGCAACACCCTCGCCCTTTCGAAGAGCCCGATGTCCTCGGGCCGGCCTCGGAGGAGCACCGCGCATCGGGCGACCGTGAGGTGGTCCCAGTACGTCGCCCGGAACTCCCGGGGCTGCCTCGCCCGCGCCTCGAGGCCGCGCACTCCCGCCTGGAAGAGCGAGTCGTAGAGGCGACTCGTGGCATCGTCCAAGAGACCCTCCTCGAGGAGGAGTTGCCCCGCCCCGAGACTGCGCAGGGCCTTCCGCCGGAAGCCCTCCGGGCCCGCTCCTTCCGTTCCCCGCATCGTCCCTCTCCACTGGATAGACGGCGGGGGTACCACAGGGAGCCATCGA
>CBRGOK010000838.1:0-1718 GCA_967798035.1 uncultured bacterium | reverse complement strand
GACGACGCGCCCGACGACCTCCCCGGTCGGGAGGACGAGGTCCGCCGTGAACTCACTCTGGTCGGGGACCAAGAGTCGGAACTGGCTGATGCCGCCGGAGAAGTCCGTGGGGGACCTCACCTGGAACAGGGTCCACCCGGGCCGGACGCCGGACAGCTCGAACGCGCCGGAGCTGTCGGTGAGGGCGCGGGGGGGCCCCGCCCCGTCGCCGCTGAAACCCTCGGGGATGGACGAGACCGCGGCCTTCGCGAAGGGCTCGGTCCCGCGGTGGACGGTGCCCCGGACGGTGCAGGTCCCGTCGGGAGGAGTGAAGTCGACGCGCACGACCTTCCCCGCCTCCACGATCGCTCGCGCGTGCAGCGAGAGGGCCTGCGCCTCCTGCGAGTCCTTCGTCGGCGGCTGGGCCGTGACCTGGTACTCCCCGGGCGCGAGGGCCTCGATCCGGAAGTAGCCCGACGGGTCGGTGGAGACATTCCCCGGCCAGTCGCCCTTCTTGGGGTTCTGAGCGCTCACGCGACCGCCGACCCAGCGCTTCCCGTCCCTCCCGATCGCGAATCCGTCGAGCCCCCCGCCGCGCGAGAGGGTGATCGCGATCCCCTCGACGACCGCGCCCGGCTTCGCCTCGACCGGCTCGCTTTTCCCCTCGACGAAGCCCTCGCGCTGAGCGCGGAGCGTCACAGTGCCCGGGACGATCCCGAGGACCTCGAAGGTCCCATCCTCGCGGGCCCAGCCGCTCCCCGGAGTGACGGTCCCGGGCCGCGAGAAACGGAGGAAGGAGAGATCCGTGTCCGTCGCCGTGACCGCTACCCCCGACACGGGAGTGCCTGACCCCTCCTCGACGACCCGCCCCCGCACGGTCGCCGTCCGGACGAGGCGCACCTCCAGTCCGCGGTGCACCGAGCCCGGCGTCACCTCGACCTTGTCGATCGTCGCCGGGGCGAAACCAGCGGCGGTGAACGAGACATCGTGCAATCCCGGTCGGACGCCGAGGATCTCGAAGGCGCCGTCCGCCGACTCAACCGAGGTGCCCGGCCATCCGGACTTGCCGCCCGGCGATCCCTCTACCCAGCGCATCGAGTCGATGCGGAAGCGGGTGACGGCGGCGCCCGTCTCCCCATCGACGACGCGGCCGGTGTAGCCGGTCGGCATGCCGAGGACCAGGAGGAGGTCCGTGTTTTCCGACTCGACCCCCCGGGCCTCGGCCGTTCCCCCCGTGCGGTGGGAGGCCATCACGTGGAATGGGGGATCCGCGAGACCGCTCGCGCGGAACGCGCCGTCGGCACTGGTCTCGACCTTCGCGTACGAGGGCCTCTCCGGCCGGCGGCGATGTTTCATCTCGTAGGCCTCGACGTCGGTCTCGACCCTGACCTCGACCCCCGCGACCGGTTGGCGGTTCCCGTCGAGGACGCGCCCCGCGACGACATTGCCCGTCCGGAGAAGGATCCGCACCCCCTCGACGCCCTTACCGGGCGGGACCTCGACGCGCGTCTCCTCCCCGGGCAGCCGCCCCTCCGCCCTCGCCGAGAGGACGAGGGAGCCCGGGGGGAGCGAGCCCAGTCGGAACGCGCCGTCCGACCCGGTCCGGGTGGACTCGAACAGGTTCGCGCGCTGGGAGTCTTCCTGGGGATCCAGCCGGGGCATGACCCCCGCTCCCGCGATCCCGTTCCCGTCCTCGTCGACGACCCTCCCCGTGACGTAGGACTCGGGCGCGAGGGTGA
>CBRGOK010000837.1:0-1723 GCA_967798035.1 uncultured bacterium | reverse complement strand
TCGTAGAGGGAGACCCACTCCTCGACCGGGATCCCCTCCATCCGGCAGCGCAGGAGCTGCTCCGTCGGCAGGCGCTTGCGGCGGTCCTCCATGGCGACGATCACCCGGTGGACGCGCAGCCGCCGGGCGACGTCGAAGAGGCTCTCCGTGTCCCCCCGGACGACCGGGAAGGAGGTGCCGGTGAGGTCGGGGAGGTTGCCGTTCGTCCCCTCGCCGAGGAGGAAGCCGACCACCTCGAACCCCGTGTCGCGCCGCTCGTGGATCTCGCGCGCGAGGATCCCCCCCGACCGCCCCGAGCCGAGGACGAGGAGGCGCTCGTGGAACTTCCAGCGCCCGATCGTCCAGTGGAAGAACGCCCGCCAGATGCCGAGGACGAGGAAGGTCCCGAGGAGGACGAGGATGAGCCGGGTCGTGATCCCCGGGTCCTGGGCGGAGGGGAACTGGACGAGGCCGTCGAGGCCGAAGACCTGGAGGAGCTTGACGACGATCGCGAGGACGATCAGGGCCGCGCCGCAGGCGACGAAGAGCTTCCAGTTGCGCTCGCGGCGGTCGGCGGAGATCCGCCAGTCGTAGAGCTCGGAGAGGGAGAGGACCGGGATGAGGAGGAGGACGACGACCCCCGAGGCGATCGACCCCTGCCGCCACCCCTCGATCGGCCAGCTCCACGGCCAGGTCATCCCCGCGAGGACGCAGGCGAAGAGGAGGAGGGCCTCGCCCGCGAAGAGGGCGAGCTTTCGGTAGGAGATGTAGCGGTGGAAGAGCCGCATCGGCCGTGCCCGGGCGCGGTTCCCGCGCCGCTCCGCCGGCCCGCGCCCTGGATCGATGGGCGCAGGCACATCGGCACGGCGAGACGGGGTCCGGCTCGCCGGAGAGCGGCGCGGCGGGGGGCCCGCGCCCTGAAAGCCCAAAGACTTACACCTCGACCGGCCGGCGCGCAAACGTTAGGTCGGAGCCGCCGGGGGAGAGCGGGGCCGACGGAGGATGTTCGTCAGTCTCCCACGCCGGGGAGGTGCTCGCAGTCGAGCCGGCCGTCCGGCCGGGCGTGGACGGCCACCACGTCGATCCGGATCGGCCGCTCCGAGAGGCCCCGGGCGAGGGCGAGGGCCTCGGCCGCTCGCCGGAGGCGCGCGAGGCGCCGGGCGTCGACCGCCTCCTCCGGAGCGCCGAAGGATTCCCCCGAGCGCGTCTTCACTTCGACGACGACGAGGGTCTCCCCGTCGAGGGCGAGCAGGTCGACCTCCCCGACGCGCGTGCGGAGGTCGCGGCCGAGGATCCTCCACCCCTTCGACTCGAGGAGGCGGGAGGCCGCCTCCTCCCCGCGGCGGCCGAGGTCAGCTCGATCCGGCACGCGCCGGATCCTCGACGTCCTCCTCCTTCTCGACCACCCCCGCGATCGCGTCGCGGTTGAAGCGCAGACGCACGTTCTCGTCGACCTTGAGGACGATCGTCCGCTCGCCGAGGGCGGCGACGATCCCGTGCAGGCCTCCCGTCGTGATCACCCGGTCGTTCTTCTTGACCGCCTGGAGCATCTCCATCCGCTTGCGCTGGCGCTTCCGCTCCGGGCGGATGAGGAGGAAGTACAGGATCACGAAGACGAGGGCGAAGGGGAGGAGCCCCGTCGGGGAGAAGCCCGGAGCCGCGGCGGGCATCGTCTCGGGGCTCTGCAGGTGGAGGGGGAGGGGGAGGTGGATCAGGTGGATCAAGCGATGGGGGGGGGCGTCGT
>CBRGOK010000836.1:0-1727 GCA_967798035.1 uncultured bacterium | reverse complement strand
GATCCTCGGGTCCCTCATGACGTCGCCTCTCGGATGAACTCCGCCGCAGGCCCGAGGAGGCCTTCCACCCTCGCGGGGAGGATGCCGTCCGCGCGATAGTCGGCCTCGTTGCGGGCGCTTCGCCGCTCGCGCAACAGTACCCGGTCCCCCTCCAGACCTCGGGCCGACCTCGGGCCGACCTCGGGCAAGGCCCGCATGCTCGATGACCAGCCAGTGGTCCCACTTGCTCGAGCGCGGATGCAAGTCCTGCGGCCGAAGCCCTCTCTTCTCGAAGGAGTGGATCTCGGCCTGGAACGCTGCGTAGTAGAGGTGCGTCGCAGCCGCGTCCTGGAAGCCGAGCTCGTGGAGGGCGCGTGCGATGCGAAGGTTGACGAGGGCTTTCTCCCGCATGTGGAAGGGGAGGCCGCGCAACGGCTCTGCCTCTCTATTGACGGAGACCGGTTACAGGAGCGGGGAAGAGGTGGCCTTTTTCGCTGCGGCGGGGTCGATTCCGACTCCTCCGCAGGTCAGCGCGCGGGCCGGCGGTAGGCGCGGAGCCCACCCTCCTCGAAGAGGAGGTCCCCGGGCCCGACGTGGCCGAGCCCTTCGAGGATGTGCCCCTGCGCCTCGGTGACGAGGAGGAGGGTGACCCGCGGGAAGAGGGCGAGGAGGGCCCCCGGCTTCCCCGCGACCGCCTCCGCGATCGCGGCCTGACGTTCCTCGAGTCTCGGGGTGAGGTGGCGGTGTCCCAGGATCACGCGGTGGGGGGAGAGAGTCGGGAGGAGGTAGGAGAGGAACTTCTGGCTCGAGAGCACCGTCTGCTCCGGCCGCATCTCCACGATCCGGTCGAGGGCGCGCGCCTGCGGGGCGGGGAGGGTCATCATCTTCGCGAGAGAATGGGCCACGGGGAGGAAGAGGAGGTTGTCGATCGCGAGGAGGGGGAGGAGCGCCGCGAGCGCAGGCCCGCGCCGGAGCACCCCACCGATTCGACGGGTGCGCAGCGCCCAGCCGAGGGTGAGGAGCACGATCGGGAGGAAGAGGTAGGCGTGGGAGAAATGGAGGGGCTGGAACGGGCGCTCCTTCCCGAGGACCCAGTGGTGGTTCATGAAGACCGCCGTCACGGCGAACGCGACGACGAGGAGCCGCCAGGCCGGGCGCGCCGGCCCGGGAGCCTTCGCCGCTGCCAGCCCCGCGGGGAAGAGGAAGATCCAGGGGGCGTAGACCCGGAGAAAGGGGAGCGGCCCGGAGTACTCCCCGACGCGCCTCCAGCGCTCGACGATCTCCGCGTGGGAGGGGAAGCCCGGGAGCCAGACGAGGTTGTAGTAGAGGAAGGCGCCGATCCCGGCGCACGTGACGAGGAGGGGGACGAGCGGGAGGCCGCGCCGGCCGTCGAGCCGCTCCGTCGCGATCCACGCGAGCGTGATCGTCGCGAACTGGAGGCCCGTGAAGGGGTGCGCGAAGAGGAGGAGGAGGAGGATCCCGCAGGCCTGGCGGGGCCGTCCCGCCGCGAGGGCGTAGAGGAGACGGAAGGCGAGGGCGTGGTAGACCGTCTCGGTCCCGTAGAAGAAGTTTCGGAAGACGTCCTGGAGCCACCACCCTCCCGCGATGTCGGATTCCGCGAAAGTCCGGCCGATCCCCTCGATCGTCCAGGGCCCGCCCGCGAGGAGAAGGCGGCGCAGTGCCTCGAGCCAGACGAGGCCCCCCGAGAGGAGGAGGACCCAGAAGGCGGCGCGCCGGTCCCTCCGCTC
>CBRGOK010000835.1:0-1728 GCA_967798035.1 uncultured bacterium | reverse complement strand
CTGCGGCGCGCTCGACCTCCACCAGTGCAAGGGGGGCGGGTGCTTCTCGACCTCGGAGCCGTGGGTGTCGTTCTCCAGCGTGTCGGCCGGGGAGACGGTCTTCCTGCGCGTCGGCACGTCGGCCGCGGGGGTGTCGGGGGACTTCGCCGTCCTCGCCTCGTGTCAGGTCCCGGCGGACGATTTCGGGGACGCTCCAGCGCAGGTCGGGATCGCGCGGCACACGAACGCCGGGCTCGGCGCGCGGCTCGGCACGCTCGTCAGCCTCGAGGCGACGACGGTGCTCCCCTCGTGGGTCGGGGACGCCGGGGACGACGGGATCCTCGCGGTCTCGAACCTGTTCCCGGGGAGCGCGTCGGCGACGATCGTCGTCCGCGCGACGAATCCCGCCGGGACTTCCGTCGACTACGCCCGGATATGGGTGAACCGGGACGGGTCCCCCGGGTTCGACTTGTCGGAGGCCCTCCCCGCGCAGTCGGCCTCGGTCGGACCGGGGGGGACATCCTTCACGTTCGGGCCCTTCCCGTGCCCCCCCTCCATGGCCGCCTCGCCCACCGTGCGCGTGCGCCTCTCGTCGGACGCGGCGGGAGTCTCCGACGGGACCGGCACCGCCGCGTCGGGAGAGGTCGAGGACTACGTCCTCCCCGGAACGGGAGGTCCCGCGACGACGCCGATCGGCGGAGGTGGGGGCACGGACGCGGGAGACGCTCCTCTCCCCTACCCTCCCTGCAATAGCACCGCGATCACCGGGAATCGTCTCGGGCTCACGATCACGGGGGACGCGACCTGTCCGGTCGGGTTCCCGACGGCCGGCGACGCCGCATGGAACGACGACGCCGGGGATGACGGCATCGTCGGCCTCTCGGGCCTCTCCCCCGGCGGATCCTGCTCGATCGTCGTGCAGACCCTGAACCCGATCGGGATCGGAGGCGGCCTTCTCCGAGGATGGATCGACTTCGACGGGGACGGGAACTGGGACGAGCCGGGCGAGGCCTTCGCGCCGATCTCCGCCGGGGCCCAGCCTTTTCCCCAGGAGTGGACCCTCGGCCCCCTCGCCGTCCCCGCCGGAGCGGTCGCCCCGTTCCCGACGCGCCTGAAGCACTACGACACCAACTTCGGGTTCTTCGTGACCTCGGGGGAGCAGGTGCTCGGCGGGGAGGTCGAGGACTACCTCCTCCCGAGCCAGTCCTGCACGCCGTGCAACACGCTCGGCACCGGCCCGCCGAGCCTCTTCGCGCTCGATCCCCCGCGTCTCGACGGCCCCTTCGCCCTCCGGACGGCCGGCGCCTGGCCCGCGACGAGCGTCCTCACCATCTTCGGCAACTTCAGCGGCCCCGGCGTGGATCTGGCGGGCTTCGGCCTGCCGATCGCGCCGGGCATCTGCTTCCTCTGCGTGCTGCCCCAGGTCTTCTTCGGCGGCGGGTTGACCGACGGCACAGGGAGGCTGACCCAGACCTTCGCGATCCCGAGCGATCCCGCCTTCACGGGCGCCCCGATCCGGCTCCAGAACGTGCAGATCTTGCCGGCGCCCGGAGGGCTGGACGTGCTGATCACGAACGCCGTGGCGACCTCGGTCCTGCCCCTCTAGCGGACCGGCTCCCGGAAGGGCTCGCCCCAACCGAGGATCGCCCGGTCCCTGACCGGCGAGGACTTCCCATCGGGGGCGGTCCCCGGCCGCCGCGGTTCGAGGCCGGGACGGAGCGGACTACTTCCCCGTCGTCAGGACGACCC
>CBRGOK010000834.1:0-1730 GCA_967798035.1 uncultured bacterium | reverse complement strand
AGGGGACCCCCGGACTAGACTGAGGCGCGAGCCGATGCGATTCCTCCCCGTCGTGGCCGCTCTGTCGGCCCTTCTTGCCCCTTCCCAGCCCCAGGATCCCAAGGACTTCTGGAACCGCTTCTCCGCCGCGCTCGCCCTCGCCGACTCGGCCGAGATGAAGAAGGTGGTCGTCGCGAACCCCGACGGGGCGCTCCTCGTCTTCTTCCAGAAGGTCGAGCAGCTCGCGGAGAGCGCGGACGCCGAGCTCGAGCAGCAGGTCCGGGCGATCTCGCTCGCCTGGCACGACGCGATGGAGGAGGGGTTCCTCGAGAACGAGTACAACTTCATCTCCCGCCTCGGCTCGGAGGACCGGGCGAAGCGGCTCGAGGGGATCGGCCTCCTCCGGGAGGGCCAGGCGGCGGTGGAGAAGGCGGGGAAGGGGGACGAGGCGAGCTACGAGGAGGCCCAGAAGAAGTTCCTCCTCGCCGCCCGGAGCTTCGACGAGGTGAAGGACGCCTACCACGCGGCCCAGGCCTACCACTGGCTCGCGCAGATCTTCGATCCCGAGTCGCGCCCGAAGGGGGCGGAGCCCCGGCGGGCCGTCGAGTACTACCGCCACGCGCTCGAGCGCTACCAGGCGATCGACCACCGGGGGGCCCGCGTGCGGTCGATCAAGGCGCGCGAGCAGAAGCTCGTGACGATGGGGCACGACCCGGATCGCCCGCCGCCGGCCGAGGCCGCGCCCGATGCCCCCGGCAAGGAGGCTCCCGCGGGGGGCCCGAAGGCCGACGATCCGGCGAGCGGGACGAGCCGCTTCGCCCCGGGGAGCGAGTGGGTGGGGGCCGAGCTCACCTTCGGCGTGAGCCCCGACGAGGACTCCCTCGAGCTCCCGAGCTACGACGCCGACGACGTGTTGCTCGTGTGGAACGAGGTCGTCGTGCGCGGGAAGGTCTCCGAGGGGCAGCCGCGGGAGAAGCTCAACTTCTTCGATCCTCCCGTCTACCTCGTCCGGGAGAAGGCGGCGCGCTATTCCCTCGACGTCAACGACGACGGGACCGGGGACGTCCCCGTGAAGTCCCTGACGGAGCCGACCGAGTTCACGCACAAGGGGACCTCCGGCGAGACGCGCCACGCCATCCGCCTCGCCACGTTCGGCAATCGGGAGGCGTTCCAGCGCTCCGAGATGAATCTCGCCCCCTCGGACGCCTTCGTCCGGCTCGGCTTCCGCAGCGTCGGCTTCTTCGCCGGGGAACTCCGCGGCCAGCCGATCCGGGTCTACGACCTCAACTGCGACGGCCGGTACGGGGCGGAGCCCGCCCAGATCACCTCGGAGCTGATCGAGGGGGAGCCGGAGGCGCGCTTCGACGGGATCCAGATCGGCAAGGGCACCCGGGCGGTCCCCGCCTCCTCGGTCGTCGAGTTCGAGGGGAAGCTCCACCGCCTCCGGCTCGAGTGGACGGGGGGGAAGGCGGCCGCGAGGTTGCGCGAGCTCGCCGTCCCGACCGGGGTCCTCAAGCTCGACTGCCGCGGCCCCGCCAAGCCGGTCCACCTCGTGGTCCGCGAGACGGGGGAGTTCACCGGCTCCTACTTCGACATCGCCGCCTCACCGAAGGGGGTGCTCGTGCCCGCGGGCACGTACCAGATCGCCGGGGGGCTGATCCGCAACGGGAAGGGGCCCTCCACCCAGAAGATCGCGATCCTCAAGGGGAAGTCGGAGGAGTTCCAGGTCGCCGCGGGGGAGACGAAGACCC
>CBRGOK010000833.1:0-1734 GCA_967798035.1 uncultured bacterium | reverse complement strand
CGCCGAGCGCAAGCGCATCGAGCAGAAGGTCGTCGGGGAGCTGCGCGAATTCCTCGAGGAGGCGCGCCGCCGCTCGGCCGACCTCGCGACGCGCCTGAAGGCGCACGAGGAGCGCCGGCGCCCCAACGGAGGCGGGGAGGAGCGCGCGAAGGGCTCCGGGACCGGGGCGGGGACCTCTCCCGAACCGACCAAGGCCGGACGCTCGGACCTCCCCTGAGCGCTCGCCGACCGCTTCAGGTCGGGGGATAGCGCCGGGCGAGTCCCCTCGCGAGGGGATAGAGGAGGAGGAGCCCCAGCGCGACCGCGAGGAAGCCGCTCGCGCCGGCGATCGAGGCGTCGAGGAGGATCGTTCCCCCGAGAAGGCGCCCCACGGTCCGCTCGACCGCTCCCCTCGTCCAATCCCGGATCCCGAGGACAGGCCGGAGGAGGAAGGCGGCGAACGCCGCCGCCGCCACCCCGGCTTCGAGGGAGCGCAGGGCGAGGGAGGGGAGGAGGAGGCTCGACGGCGCCGCGAGCGCGAGGGCCCTCGCCGTCGCGGGGCGCACGACGGAGTCCTCCATCCGCGCCAGGTGGGAGACGAGGAACACGTAGAGGCCGTAGGCCGCCGCGGGGAGGAGGAGCCCGGGGCCGTAGGAGGGAGGAGCAGCGCAGGACGCGCCGAGGAGGAGGTTCAGCGCGCGACAGAAGCCGAGGACCGGAGGCCCCGTCCAGGCCGAACGCTTCGCCGCGAAATCGTAGGCGAGGACGAGGAGAGAGAGGGCTCCGGCGACGCGCAGCGTCTCCGGCCCGGCGAACGAGGCGAGGAGCACCGAGGCGGCGAGGCCGGCGAGTCCGATGGCGAGCGCGAGGCGGGGGGGGAGGGCCCCGGAGGGGATCGGCCGGTCCGGACGGGCTCGCGCGTCGATCCGCCGGTCGGCGAAGTCGTTGAGCGCCATCCCCGCGTGGTAGACGCACAGCGAGGAGGCGGCTCCCAGCGCCAGGGTGCCGGCCCGGAAGGATCCTCCCGCCGCGAGGCCCGCGCAGGACCCCGCCACCACGTCGGCGAAGGCCGAGGGAGCGAGGGAGATCCGGAGGAGCCGCGCGAGCGCCACCCCGCTACAGGAACAACTTGTCGATGTCGTTCCAGGTGACGAACAGGACGAGGCCCCCGATCACGACGAGCCCCGCCACCTGGGCGATCGTGAGCGCCCGCTCGCTCAGGGGGGAGCCCTTCACCTTCTCGATGGCGAGGAAGAGGAGATGCCCCCCGTCGAGGAGGGGGATCGGGAGGAGGTTGATCAGGGCGAGGTTGACGCTGAGGACGCCGAGGAAGAAGAGGAACTTCGCGAAGGAGATCTGGGTGAACCGGTAGGAGAAGCTCACGATCGAGACGATCCCCGAGAGGTTCGTCGCGGACATCTCGCGCCGCACCATGCGCCGGATGGCGAGGGCGAAGTTCTGAACCTCCCCGAACGTCGCCCTCCACCCGAGGGCGCAGGCCGAGGCGAGACCCGAGGCGCGCACGACGTGCGTCGCCGGCCGCGGCGCCACACCGTACTCGTGCTCCGTGCGCCGCACCGGCTCGATCCGGATCGGGTCGAGCCGCCTCCCGTCCCGCTCGACCTCGAGCCGGATCGGGCTCGATCCGGCGCGGGAGATCGCCGCGAAGATCTCCTCCCAGCGCTCGACCGGCTTGCCGTCGATCGAGACGATCCTGTCGCCCGGCTCGATCCCGGCCCGTTCCGCGGGGAGCCC
>CBRGOK010000832.1:0-1742 GCA_967798035.1 uncultured bacterium | reverse complement strand
TGGGACTACGTCGGCTACGTCTTCGTCACCGGCCGCGTGCGGTTCTCGGGGGGGGGCGGGACGAAGATCCTGCACGGGGCGATGTTCGTCGGCGGGGACGTCCAGCAGGCGACCGGCGGACTGAACTCGACCCTCCTCTCCGGCAACGTCAGCCTGAGCTACTCCACGGCCGCCCTGAACCTGGTCCGCACGGCCCTCACCCGGTACGGGATCGCGGCCGTCACCGAACCGTAGTCATCCTTCACCACCCTTCTCTCTTGCGGCGCGGCGGGCCTTCCCGCCGCGCCGTGTTTCTTGGCCTCCCGGTCCGGCGTTCGGCCGATTGGACGCGTCCGAGCGACTCGACAACCGACGTCGCGTTCGATGAACCTCCCGACCGTGGGGCGCGGAGCGCCCGCCAAGCTTCCCCCGCGGATGTCGGTAGGGCGCGACCGTTTGCGCGAATCGGGGAGCGGCGGAGGCCTCGTGGCAAGGGAGTTGCCCCCCGCCGATCAACCGGGCCGGGATACCCGGGGGGAAAAGGAAAGGGCGGTCATGGCGCACAACAGGGCGGAGCGCGGTTCGATCCTCATCTTCTTGGTCGCCTCGGTGACCCTCCTCGCGGGGGCCATCGTCGGCCTCCTCACCATCGAGATGGCCCGGGCGGGCCGTGCGCGGACGGAGGTCGAGCGCACGATGGCCTTCACGATCGCGGAGTCGGGGATCGACCACGCGAGGGTCCTCCTCGGCGCGAACCGGCTCCCGCCGAGCGGCCACATCGACTGGTCGGACGACGGCGAGGACAACGACGGGGACGGCCTCGACGACGAGGGGGACGAGAGCCTGGAGGCGACCGTCGAACTCTGGTGGGAAGACCTCGCCGACAACGCCGGCGACGGGCTGATCGACGAGTCGGACGAGAACGTGGCGCGCGTCTCCTCCTCCGCCAAGATCGGCACCTCGACCGAGACCGTCACGGGGTGGCTCGAGCGGCTCGATTCGTTCCTCCCGATCAGCGTCCCCGCCGTCCTCACCCTCCTCGATCCGAACTCGAGCATCGGCTTCGCCGGGAACTCCTTCCAGATCAACGGGACCGACCATCCACTGAACAACCAGACGACTCCCACGCCCTCCGTCCTCGGGATCGCGATCGACGGCACGCCGAGCCAGGTGGTCACTCAGCTCTCGGGGCAGCAGAAGGACAACGTCACCGGGACCGGGGGCTATCCGAGCGTCGCGGCCTGGGCCCCTCCGTCGCCGACCTGGTTCGACGAGCTCTTCGAGAAGATGCGCCCCCTCGCGAACGTCGTCTTCACGAACTACACCCAGCAGTACTCGGGCAAGCTCGGGAACTGGCGGTCGGGGAACTACCTCATCACCTACTCGCAGGGGAGCCTGAAGGTCGGCGGGGGGGCGACCGGGGCCGGGGTCCTCCTGGTCGACGGCGACCTCGAGATCTCCGGCAACTTCGAGTACGTGGGCTACGTCTTCGTCACCGGGAAGCTCCGCGTGACCGGCGGCGGGAACGGGCAGACCCTCCGGGGCGCGATCTACTGCGCCGGGGACGTCTCCCAGAGCCTGACGGGACGCCTGAGCGCGAATCTGAAGGGCGGAATCGATCTCCTCTACTCCTCCGACGCCCTCATCCGCGTGCGGGACGCCATGATGCGCTACGTGGTCGCCGCGGTGACCGAACCCTAGTCATCCTTCACCACCCTTCTCTCCAGCGGCGCGGCGGGCCTTCCCGCCGCGCTGCGCTTTCG
>CBRGOK010000831.1:0-1748 GCA_967798035.1 uncultured bacterium | reverse complement strand
GAGCCTCTCCTCCAGCCGCGCCAGCGCCGCCTCCACACCGGCTAGGCCGAATGCCCCCGCGTGTGACCCCGAGTCGAGCGGGTCCCCCTCCTTCTCGAGGAGCGCCGCGCACTTCTCGCGCACCGATCCGAGGCCGGTCCGGCCGAGCGCCATCGCGCACGCCGCGCGCAGGACGCCGCCGCCCCGGGAATCCTCGAGGGTCTCGGCGAGGACGGCCTCGGCGTCCGTCCCCGAGGCGAAGGTGAGGGAGACGGCCGCGAGGAGCCGGACCTCGGCGTGCTCCCGCGCGCGAAGCGCCCGGATCAGGGCCGCGCGAGCGAGTCGGTCCTCCGCGAGATGGGAGAGGACGACCACCGCGAACCGGGCCTGCGCCTCATTCCCCGAGAGGAGGGCCTGCTCGAGGGCCGCGACCACCTCGCCGCCCATCTCGGCGAGTTTTCGGGCGGCCTCCACCCGGACCTCGGGGAGGGCGTGCGCCTCCGCGAGGAGGTCCTGGACCTGCCGATCCGGGCCCTGGGGTCCGCGCGGGACCGTCAGGAGCAGGGCGGCCGGGAAGGCCCATCGGAGAAGAAGGAGCACGTTCGACGCGGATTCTGCACCCGCCGGGGGCTCCCGGGGGAAGGGGGTGGTCCCCCGCTCGGGTGGTCGGGCGGGGTCTTGACGTGCGTTAGGTCTTTGTTAGGATCACGCCCCCGATGGCAACCGGCGAGCCGCGAGGAACTACATCCGGTGGCCCATGGAGTTTCGATGATCGACGTCCGCCGACTGGCCCACCAGGGAGTCGCCGAGGGCGCCCTCCGCTATGCACTCCTGCGGCCGCTCCTCCTCGACCCTGCCGTCTACGAGACGTGCCGGTCGCGCCTCGCCCGCGAGATCGTGCGGAGCGGGCTCACCCTTTTCCCGGACCTCGAGGAGCACCCGGCGCTCGTCCGCCGGGAGGAGTCCGCCTCCTCGGCGCGGAGTCCCGCCGGCGACGCGCTCGGCTGCTACCTCCGGGAGGTCCGGCGGTTCTCCCCGCTCGGCCGTGCCGAGGAAGGGGAGTTCGCCCGGGCCCTCGAGGTCGCCCGATCCGTCCTCGCCCGGGAGATCCGGGCCTCCCTCCTGCCGGGCGCGATCCCCTCCCTCCTCGGGGAATCGGGGAGGGACTCCCTCCTCCTCGAGGCGATCGGGCCGGCGGTCCGTCCCCGCCCCGGCGAGCGCGGGGAGGGGCCGGGGAGTCTCGACCGCATCCGGATCCGGCTCCAGGACGCGCGGCGCGTGCGGCGACTCTTCGTCGCGCGCAGCCTCCAGCTCGTCCCCCTCTTCGCCCGGCGCTACCGCTGTCTCGGCGTCCCCTCCCTCGACCTCATCCAGGAGGGGAACGCCGCGCTCTTCCGCGCGGCCGAGAAGTTCGACTGGAGGAAGGGGGTCCGCTTCTCGACCTACGCGCAGTGGTGGATCCAGCAGGCGATCCTGAAGTTCCTCTACTCGCAGGCGCGCGTGGTCCGGGTCCCGGTCTATCTCGGCCAGAAGCTGAAGCGGCTCGGCGAGGCCCGAGGGGACTTCTACGGGCGCTACGGGAGGGTCCTCACGGCGGAGGAGCTCGCCGAGAGTCTGGAGGAGCCCCTCGCCCGGACCCGCCGAGCGCTGCGGTCCGCGGCCCCCGTCGTCTCCCTCGACCGGGGGCACAGGGAGGGAGAGGCGGCGCTCTGCGACCGGCTTCCCGACCCGCGGACGACGGAGATCCGCGACGAGCCCGCGGGTCCTCC
>CBRGOK010000830.1:0-1752 GCA_967798035.1 uncultured bacterium | reverse complement strand
AGGGGAGCAACACCTACGTCGTCTACCAGAGGGCCGCGCCGCACGCCTACCTCGCGACGTTCCAGATCGGCGCCAACGCCGCCCTCGGCATCGACGGGACCACCCAGACGGACGGGATCGACGTGACGAACCTGGCGCTCGGGAACGCGTTCCCCGACGGCGTCTTCATCGCCCAGGACGACAGCAATCCGGGGTTCAACCAGAACTTCAAGCTCGTCGAATGGCAGGACATCGCCTCCGGCGCGAGCCCGCCGCTCGCCGTCGACAACGCCTACGACGCCTACGGCACCGGATGCCCCGCGTCGGCCACCGTCCGCAACGGATCGGGCGCGAACCCGGTGATCCTCGCCAACCTGGCGCCGCCGAGCCTCGGCTCGACCTGGTCGAGCAGCCTCAACTGCGCGGGCGTCTCTCCCGGCCCGGCGTACCTCCTCGGCTTCAACATCCCCTCGAGCGGCTTCTTCTATCCCTTCGGCGAGGTGCTCGTCGACCTCTCGAGCACGAACCTCGTCTTCCTCGCGACGAGCCACACGGGGAACGTCGTCCCGTTCAACGTGGCGATCCCGCCGCAGCTCCTCCTCTGCGGGCTCGAGATCTCCGTTCAGGGCGCCTGCTTCGGAGCGAGCGGGTCGACGCTCTCGAACGCGATCGACCTCGTGATCGGCTTCTAGCGGGGCCCGCCCGCCGCCGCCGCCGGTTCCCCGGTGGGGGCGACGCGCAGGCGCTGATGGAGCCGTCCGACGGCCCGCAGGAGCGGTCCGTTCGGGCCGGCGAAGTAGACGGGGACGGCGCGGGCCTGGGTCCAGCGCAGGACCAGGTCGGTCTCCGGGCTCTGCGCGGCGCCCTCGTCCTGCGCGCGGGAGGCGGCTCCCTCGCCGGAAGGGAAGAGGACGAGGAGCCCTCCGCGCTCGAGCCACCGGATCGCCTGGCGCAGGGGCGCGCCGAGGCGCGAGAGCGCCTCCCGTCCCCCGAAGGGATCGACGAAGAGGAGGCCGCCGCGCACCTCCGGGAGCCGGTGGTCCCCGAGGAACCGGACGTCGCGGCGCTGCGTGCGCAGGATCGCGCCGAGGAGGAGCCCCTCGACGGGGCCGCAGGGGCGCGTGGCGACGAGGAGGACCGGGCCGCTCCGGGGGATCCCGACGAGGTCCTCCGCCGGGAGGCGGTGGGAGAGGCCGAGGTCCGCGAGGAACCGCAGGAAGGAGTCCCTCCCTCCCCCCGGCGCCGCGGGGTCGCCGATCGGGTCCCGGGTCCGCCGGAAGCCGATCGCGTCCTCGGTCGCGGATCCGAGGGCGCGGCCCTCGCACCGGAGGGAGGGGGGAAGGTCGGGGAGACTGACGCGGCGCTGGGAAGTCGATTCCATGGACCTCGACCTTGTCTGGCGCGCCAGTTGTCGGTCACGAGGGCCAGGTTCCCGATGAACCGGAGATCAATTTCCCGTGAGCCGGCCGGCCCGGGTCAGCGCCGGGCCCGGGCGATGCGCTCGACCTGGTCGAGATAGCGGGCGACGTCCTCGCGCGGCCCGGTCTCCTGCGCGCGGCGCAGGAGCGGGACGGCCTCGGAGAACCGGCCGAGGCCGACGAGCACCTGCGCCTGGCGGACCTTCGCGTGGGCCTCGAAGGCCTCGAGGCTCGCGGCGCGCTCGTAGTAGAGGATCGCGCGGTCGGGCTCGTTCTGGCGGCTGTAGTGCTGACCGAGGAGCATCAGCGCCTCCCCGTCGAGCGGGTCGATCTTGACGATCTCCTCGAGGAGGTG
>CBRGOK010000829.1:0-1753 GCA_967798035.1 uncultured bacterium | reverse complement strand
TGGTACCCTTGGCCGCCGCCCACGTGCGCACCCTCCTCGATCGTTTCGACGCGGGGACGGGAGACGCCGGTCGACCCGTGGGACCTTCGACTCGCGGCATGAAGGACCCCTCCAGAGCGCCGGGCTACGCCTTCGCCGACCTTCGCCTCCTGAGGGCGCGCTACGAACTCGCCCCCGAGGACAAGACTCTCCCCGCGGACGCGAAGACCGGATTCAACTACCGGGATGAGGTCCAGGTGACCGGCCGGACGGTGCGGGTCGTCCAGGAAGGGACCGTCACCATCCGCACGGACGGCCCGCCCCCGCGGGACCTCCTCAAGGTCGAGATCGGCATCGAGGGGGTGTTCGAGGGAGGGCCGGAGGTCAACATCGCGGGCCGGGAGTTCGGGGAGAACCACGCCCCCGCGATCCTGTTCCCCTTCCTCCGGGAGTTCTTCCATCGCCTCACTTCGAACATGGGCGCGCTCCCGCCCCTGCTGCCGCCGTTCAACGTCCTCGCCCTGCGGCAGGTGAAGGGCACCCCGTACGACTCGTCTTCGCCGACTCCTCGGATCCGCGAAGCCGGGGCTCGCGGAGAGTGACGAGTCCGGACGTAGCCGCGGATAGACGCGTCCGCGGGTCGCCGGGCGGAGGCGTCACAGGCCAAACTCTCGGCGTTCGGCAGGATCGACCCGGAAGCCACGTTCGCGAACCCGCCGAGGCTCCCCAGGAGGTGAAGGGAGAACCCTCGACGACTAGGACGCCGGCTCCGCGAAGGGCCTCCGCGACGATCTTCCGGCCCAGGGAGCGATCGAGGAAGAAGACCCGCGGCCTAGGCGGCCTCGAGCCGGAGCTCACAGCGAATAGCTTCCTCGATCTCTTCTCTGGAGCAGTGGTAGTCCTCGGCGAGCGACGCGATCGTCTCCCCCGCCCTGCAGCGCTCGGCGATCGCGGAAGTCGGGACCCCCCTGCTCGCGAGCACCGGTCGCCCGAAGGAGATCCTCGGGTCCACGACGATCTGCTTCGGCTGGAAGGGATCCCCCTTCCGCGTGAAGAGGTAGAGCCGGACGGGGCGTCCTTCCGGGCCTCTCCCGATTCGCTGGAGTCGCACCTCGAGCGCTTCCCGGATGGCGACCTGTCCCTCCTCAGAGGCGACGATCAGGAGTCCCGCTCTTTCAATGAAGAGGTCGAGACCATTCGTCTCGAACCCCGCCTCGGCGAGCGGGTGGCGCGATCCGAGCACCTTGCCGACATACGCGAGCGCGGCACGCACCTTCGCCAGTTGGACGAGGTGCTCGCGCCGGATCGCCGCCAGGACGTGCGCTTCGACCAGGTTGACGAACGAGAGAAGGGCGGAGTCGCTTCGGGGCAGGCAGATCAGAGGGCGGAAGAATGCCTTGCCCGTCCGAGTCGGGTAGTGGCGCCCTAGCACCCACGTGCGGAGAGTCGCCGCCGGCAGCTGAAGATAGTGCGCGGCCTCGGCGATCCCGTAGCTCGGGAGTTCGCCGGGATCTCGATTCTCGCGAACGGCGTCGAGTCGGAAGGCCGGTCTCACGAGTCCTGCCTGGGAGCCGAAAGGCTACTGGGTAGTCCGCCTCGGCGCGCCGAGAACTTGCTCGCTGCACGAGCATCGGGCCTTCCGTCGCCGAATAGAATCGCCCTCGCAGAGGAGACTCCAGCAACGAAAAGAGCGGACGAGGCCTACGGGCCCGTCCGCCCTGGGGTTGCGAGTGGTAGCGGGGGCAGGATTTGAACCTGCGACCTCCGGGTTATG
>CBRGOK010000828.1:0-1754 GCA_967798035.1 uncultured bacterium | reverse complement strand
GGGTCTTCGAGGGAGGGGCCGGGCGCGGGAGGATGCTCGCGATCGGGACCTTCCTCTTCTTCCCCTGGTTCCAGGCGGTGGTCAACGTCCCCGTCGCCCTGGTCTGCCTCGGGGTCGCGGGCGTCCTCTACCGGACCGGGAAGGGGATGGGGTGGCTCGACGGGTGGATGCAGGGGTTCGACGACTTCTCCTTCCGCATCTTCTCGATCGGGTTCCCCTTCCTCACGGCCGGATTCTTCATGGGGTCGTTCTGGGCGCAGGAGGCGTGGGCCACCTACTGGGGCTGGGACAGCAAGGAGGTCTCCGCGCTGATCACCTGGCTCCTCTACCTCCTCTACCTCCACCTGCGCTTCGTCGCGGGGTGGCGGGGGGAGAAGAGCATGGCGCTCCTCGCGATCGGCGGGGTCTCGATCTTCATCACCTTCCAGCTCTTCGGCTACCTCCCCGAGTCGCAGAACTCCCTCCACAAGTACACGGAGGGGAGCGACTCGGCCCGCGAGGGGATGCTCGGATCGATCCAGCCGGAGACGCCGCCCCTCGCCCCGCGTAACGACTAGGCTCGCCCTAGCGAGCCGGAGCCTTCGCGGCCTGCAGTCGCGCGGCCGCGGTGGTGTTGCGCATCAGCATCGCGACCGTGACCGGGCCCACCCCTCCGGGGACGGGAGAGAGGAACCCGGCGACCCGGCCCACGCCCTCCTCCTCGACGTCGCCGACCGTCCGGACCTCCCCGCCCGGCCCCTGGACTCGGCTGATCCCGATGTCGATGACGACGGCGCCGGGCTTGACCATCTCCCCCCTCACGAGTCCGGGGCGCCCGACCGCGACGAAGAGGAAGTCGGCCTTGCGCGTGTGGAGGGAGAGGTCGCGCGTCTCGATGTGCGCGATCGTCGCCGTGGCGAACTCGTTCAGGAGGAGGAAGGCGATCGGCTTGCCGACGATCTCGCTGTGGCCGATGACGACCGCCTCCCGCCCCTTGAAGGGGACCGCCGAGGCCCGCGCGAGGTCGACCGCCGCGAGGGCGGTGCAGGGAGCGAGCCGGGGGGTGCCGTAGACGATCAGGCCGAGGTTCGCCGGGTTCATCCCCTCGACGTCCTTGTCGGGGTGGACCTTCGCCTGGAGGCGCCGCGCGTTGAAGCCGGCGGGGAAGGGGCGCTGGAGGAGGATCCCCGTCAGGTCGGGGTCGGCGTTGAGCTCCTGGATGCGGCGCACGAGCGCGTCCTCGTCCGAGTCGGCCGAAAGCTCCATCGGGAGGAACTCGATCCCGAGGTCGGCGCAGGCCCTCGCCTGGTTGCGGACGTAGAGGGAGCCGGTCGGGTGGGAGCCGACGGAGACCGAGGCGAGGCGCAGCCGCATCCCCCGGAGCGGGGGGGAGGCGAGGTCCGCGCGGACCTCCTCGAGAATGCCGACGGCGCGTGCGGCGCCGTCGAGTCGCTGGGCGGCCATGGCGTGGCCAAGGATAGCCTCCCGAGGGGGCCCTCCAGCCGGGGGGGCCTACAATCTCGCCCCTCTCGCATGCGCCGCGACCCGGTCTCCTTCGAGGGTCCCGCCTCCGGAACATTCCCTCCGCTCACGCGGACGGTCCGGATCCTCCTCCTCGCCAACGTCTCGGTCTTCGTCGCGGTCTTCGTCACCTCCCTGATCTCCCCGGGGGCCGAGACCCTGTTCGTCCGCACGCTCGGCCTCGTCCCGGGGGACGTGCTGCGGTTCCCCCCCTTCCTGTGGCAGTTCGTCACATACGCCTTCGTCCACTCCCC
>CBRGOK010000827.1:0-1757 GCA_967798035.1 uncultured bacterium | reverse complement strand
TCGATATCGATCGACGCGACACGCAGGCGGAACCGGCGTAGCCCGCCGTCGCGGGGGGGGCGGGGAAGGACCCAGTAACAAGGAGGGGGGGCGTCCCGTCTTGAGCAGTCGCTTCGATGAGTCCCGGACCGACCGCTTCCTGTCGGCAGGCACCCAGAAGGAGACGTCCCATGAAGCCGCTGCCGTGGTTCGCTCCGTTCCTCCGGCCCGCGCGCGAGTTTCCCGCGAGGGCCCTCCTCCTCCTGGCCCCGGTCGCCGCCGCGGCGCTCTGCGAGCGCGCGAGCGGGCAGCCCTGCGCCCCTCCGATCGTGGAGTTCTCGTACAGGGTCCTCCCCACGGACTCGGGGTTCGCCAGCATCGAGTTCCTCCCCGGCACCGTCGTGGAGTTGGACGCGATGATCGCGCCATTCAACGACGTGACGACGCCGCTCGTGACGCCCCCCGGGTTCGTCATCGCCTACTTCGGAATCCCCAACGTGGACTTCGCGATCAACGCGAACGGTTGGCTCGCCTTCCCCTCGTTCGGGATGCCTCCCGCCCCTGGGCCCACGCCCCAGCGCAACGGGCACCTCGGCAACCCCGCCGTCCTGCCGAACAACATGGTCTGCCCCTTCTGGGAGGACCTGGTCGGGCTCCCGACCTGCTTCCCGGGCGCGAAGGTGATGTGGAACTACCCCGCCCCGGACGGGAGCTGCACGGTCGAGTGGAAGGGGGTCGAGATGCACCTCGGCGCGGGCGCCGGGGAGGGGACCTGCTTCTCCTTCCAGGCGAAGCTCTTCCCTTCGTTCCATCCCTTCCAGCCGAACGAGATCGAGTTCCGCTACGACATGGCGAGCCCGCCCCCTGCCGCGATCATGCCCTGCGCGCCCTGGCCCGCTCCCGGGACGGACGCCCACTCCTACTATGCCGTCTCGGCGACGATCGGCCTCGAGGACTACGCGGGGTTCACCGGCGTCGAGGCGACGGAGCGGGGAGCGGGCAACCCCGGCTTCCCGCCCTACGGCGTGCGGTTCGTCCCGGCCATCTTCGACGGACCCGACATGGGGGTCCCCGGTGCCTACGTCGTCACTCCGGGCCCGGGGCCGCTGATGCACATCGAGGGGTTGGTCGGGACCGTCGAGCCCGCCGTCGTGGGGGGCGGCTGGTGTGCCGGTGTCGGGGCCTGCTACGACGACGACAACTCCGCGCGCAACCTCGGAGTCCTCTCCGACCTCCCCTGGAAGGTCAACCTCTACGGCCGGTTCGCGAGGAACTTCAACCTGATGACGAACGGCTACGTCGGGCTCGGCCAGGGGACCTTCCACAACTACTACAGTCCGGCGGTCGTCGGCGTGGCCGAGCCGAACCTCGCGCTCTTCGCAGGGAGCGAGGACTGGCAGGGGATCGCGCCCTCCGACGAGTGCGGGGCGCCCTCCTCGAGCATCTTCTACCGCATCGACGGGCTCCCCGGGGCCCGCGTCGTCACCTTCGAGTGGCATGACGGCCACCCCTACACCGCGCCCGGGTGCTCGGCCGCCATGGTCCACTGCTCGTTCCAGGCCCGGATCTACGAGGCGGGGGCGGCGGCGGGCGGAGCCTTCGTCCTCGCCGGCTGCCCGGGGCCGCTCCCCTTCGTCATCCCGGGGGTCGGGGACGACGCGGTCGAGTTCCTCTGGTCCGGGACGTGCACAGCCCCTCCGGTCGCGTCCCTGATCGAGAACTGGAACGGCGCGGCCTCCCACGCCGCGGCGTTCGGGCCGGGGGCCGGGACGCTCTTC
>CBRGOK010000826.1:0-1757 GCA_967798035.1 uncultured bacterium | reverse complement strand
CCCCTTCATCGAGGAGGCGGGCAAGAAGGGCGTCCAGATCCTCTGCCTCCAGGAGGTCTTCAACGGCCCCTACTTCTGCCCCAGCCAGGACGCCAAGTGGTGCGACCTCGCGGAGCCGATCCCCGGACCCACGGTCGCGCTGATGCAGAAGCTGGCCAAGAAGCACGAGATGGCGATCATCGTGCCGATTTACGAGCGCGAGATGGCGGGCGTGTACTACAACACCGCCGCCGTGATCGACGCCGACGGCGAATACCTCGGTAAGTACCGCAAGACGCACATCCCGCACACCGCGGGCTTCTGGGAGAAGTACTTCTTCAAGCCGGGGAACCTCGGCTACCCGGTCTTCAAGACGCGCTTCGCCGCGATCGGCGTCTACATCTGCTACGACCGCCACTTCCCCGAGGGGGCGCGCCTGCTCGGCCTCCACGGGGCGGAGATCGTCTTCAACCCCTCGGCGACCGTCGCCGGGCTCTCGCAGTACCTCTGGAAACTCGAGCAGCCCGCGCACGCCGTCGCGAACGGCTACTTCGTCGGGGCGATCAACCGCGTCGGGGTCGAGGCCCCCTGGAACATCGGCAAGTTCTACGGGACCTCGTACTTCTGCGACCCGCGCGGGAAGGTCCTCGCCGAGGGGTCCGAGGACAGGGACGAGCTCGTCGTCGCGTCGATGGACCTCGACATGATCGAGGAGGTCCGCCGGACCTGGCAGTTCTTCCGCGACCGGCGCCCCGAGACGTACCAGGAGCTCTCGCACCTGCTCCCGTGAAAGCGGCGGCTGGTCACGTCGGAAGGAAGGAAAGGGTGGAGCGATGAAGACCCTGATTCGAGGCGGAACGGTCGTCACGGCGGTCGACCACTACCGGGGCGACGTGCTGATCGACGGAGAGAGGATCGCCGAGATCGGGACCGATCTCTCGAAGATCCAGGTCGACAAGTCGATCGACGCGTCGGGGAAGTACGTCATCCCCGGAGGTGTCGACGTCCATACCCACCTCGACATGCCCTTCGGCGGGACGACGTCGGCCGACGACTTCCAGAGCGGGACGATCGCGGCCGCGTTCGGCGGGACGACGACGATCGTCGACTTCGCGGTCCAGGATCGCGGCGGCACGCTGCGCCAGGCGTGGGAGGCCTGGATGGGGAAGGCGGAGGGGAAGGCCGCGATCGACTACGGCTTCCACATGGTCATGCGGGAGTCGACGGAGGCCCTCCGCCAGGAGATGGGGGAGATGGTCAAGGAGGGGGTGACCTCCTTCAAACTCTTCATGGCCTACCCCGGCGTCCTCTACCTGGACGACGCCTCGATCTTCCGGATCCTGCAGCGCTCCGGGGAGCTGGGGGCGACGATCTGCATGCACGCCGAGAACGGCCCCGTGATCGACGTGATCGCCGAGCAGGCCTTCGCGAAGGGGCACACGGCGCCGAAGTACCACGCGATCACGCGGCCGGCGCGGCTCGAGGCGGAGGCGACGAACCGCGCGATCGCCCTCGCCGAGGTCGCGGGGGTGCCGGTCTACATCGTCCACCTCTCGGCCGCCGAGGCGCTCGAGGAGGTCGCGGCCGCGAGGCATCGCGGGCTCCCCGCCTTCGCCGAGACCTGCCCCCAGTACCTCTTCCTCTCCTACGAGAACTACGAGGAGCCCGGGTTCGACGGGGCGAAGTACGTGATGAGCCCTCCGCTCCGGGCGAAGGAGAAGCAGGAGGACCTCTGGCGGGGCCTCCGCCTGAACGACCTCCAAGTCGTCTCGACCGAC
>CBRGOK010000825.1:0-1759 GCA_967798035.1 uncultured bacterium | reverse complement strand
GGGGATCTGCTCGTTCCTGGAGACCGGCTGCGGATCCCGACCGATTCGCTGCGGGTCGTCGTGCATCGAGGCTCTTTCGCCGCGTTCACCTACCTCGGCGACGTGATCGTCCGGGTCTATCCCGTCGGGATCGGGCGGGAGGACGCCGAGACGCCGACGGGGAAGTTCACAATCGGGGCGAAGGTGGCGAACCCCGTCTGGTGGAAGCCGAAGCCGCCGATCCCGGCGGGAGATCCGAGGAACCCGCTCGGCGCGCGCTGGCTCGGGTTCCGCGCCGATGGGCAGGACCTCGCCTACGGGATCCACGGCACCGAGCGCGAGGACGCCGTCGGGACCCGCGTCTCCGAGGGGTGCATCCGGCTCCACAACCGCGACGTCGTCGAGCTCTACGACCTGATCCCCGACTCGGGGACGCCCGTCGAGATCTTCTGAACGAGGACGGCCGGGGGGCCGTCAGCGGGGCTCGAGGAAGTCCGCGAGGAATCGCGGCGGGATCCCGAGGTCGCCGACGAGGACCTTCCCGACGTGGGAAGGTCCGGCGGAGAGGAAGAAGCCCCGCTTCGGCGCGGCGAAGGTGACGGTCTCCGTCGCACGGATGGCGCGCCCGAGGATCTCCCCGGAGTCGGCGTCGAGGCCCGTCGGGATGTCCGCCGCGAGGACGGGGCGGCCGGAGGCGTTGACCGAGTCGACGACGTCGGCCGCCTCGCCCTCGAGCGGGCGGGAGAGGCCGGTCCCGAAGAGGGCGTCGACGACGAGGACGGGGCGCTGGAGAAGCCGGGCCAGCTCGGACGGGCGAGGGCACGCGGGGACCGCGAGGCCGGCGTTCTCGAGGATCGACCGGTTGCGGCCCGCGGCCGAGCCGGGATCCGGCCGGTCGCCGAGCGAGTAGACCTCGAGGCGGTGGCGATCGTCGAGGAGGCGGCGCGCGGCGCAGTAGCCGTCCCCTCCGTTGTTCCCGGGGCCGCAGAGGAAGAGGAGCCCCTCGAGGGGCGGGGCGAGGAGGCGGAGCGCCTCGGCGGCCAGGGCGGCCCCGGCGTTCTCCATGAGGAGGAGGGTGGGGATGCCGAGGACGCGCTCGGCCATCCGGTCGAGCTCCCGGGAGGAGCGGCGCGTGAGGACGGCGCCCTTATTCGCTTCCGGCATAAAGGTTTGAGGGAGGCATGCCGATAGGGTCCGCAGCGTCTTTCTGGCCCGCCCCAGCCTCCGTCGCGGACCTCCGAGAATCGAGCGCGCGGACGAGGCTCTTGACTCGAGGGGGCGCGAGGCTACCATCCGGGGCTCTCGCCCGGAAGAGGCGCCGTTGGTGGCGCCATGTCTCGTTCGTGCGGTGGGGCGAGCTGGTCTTTGAAATAGAGGGTGGCTCCGAGAAGTGTGCGAGCGTACCGCGCGATCCGGCGCTAGCCGCCGGGCCGCGTGGATCACGATTCCATCCAGGTAATGACCTTCTTCGAACTCGATGAAGGGTTTGATCCTGGCTCAGAGCGAACGTTGGCGGCGTGGATGAGGCATGCAAGTCGAGCGAGAAACGGGGGGCAACCCCCGGAGTAAAGCGGCGAAAGGGTGAGTAACGCGTAGGCAATCCACCCTCGAGACCGGGACAACCCCTCGAAAGGGGGGCTAATACCGGGTACGCCCCGTGGAGGGCATCCTCCGCGGGGGAGACGGCGGGGATCCTTCGGGACCCGCTGCTCGGGGAGGAGCCTGCGTCCCATCAGCTTGTTGGCGGGGTGACGGCCCACCAAGGCTTTGACGGGTAGCC
>CBRGOK010000824.1:0-1759 GCA_967798035.1 uncultured bacterium | reverse complement strand
CGGAGGCGAGGCCCGCCGTCGCCCTCGGGGCCGCGATCCTCGCCCAGTACGGCATCGACCTCCTCCTCCTCGCGGTCGTCGGCGAGGTCTTCCGGCGCCTCGACCCGTCGACGGAGGTCCGATAGCCGGCGCCGCGGCGTCAGGCGGCGGCCGGAGCCCGCACGATCGCCCGGGTCCTGCGGAGCAGCGTGACGGCGACCGGCACGCCGAGGATCAGCCCCCAGATCCCGAAGAGGTGCTCCCCGATGAAGAGGACGGCGAGCACGAAGACGGGGTTCAGGCGGACGAAGGAGCCGGTGATGCGCGGGTTGAGGACGTAGGCCTCGACCATGTGGACGAGGGTCACCATCGCCACGCACTCGAGGACGAGGACGAACCCCCCCGTCGTGAGCGCGACGAGCCCGATCGGCGTCGTCGAGATGAACACCCCGAGGACGGGGATGAAGGAGCAGAGGAAGACGATCGTCGAGAGGAGGAACTTCGAGGGGATCCCGAGGATCGTGAGGCCGAGGTAGGTGAGGATCGTGTTCGCCATCGCGATGACGGCCTGCGACTCGATCGTGCGCCCGAGGATCGCCCCGAACTCGACGACCGTCCCCCGGACCTCCTCGTAGAGCCAGCCGATCCGGGAGGCGCGGATCGCCTCGACCTCCTCCCGCAGGCGCGGGAGGTCGAGGACGATCAGGAACGAGAAGAGGAGGGAGAAGAGGAGGGTGCTCGCGATGAGGAACGCGACCTTCGCGACGTCCAGGAGGGAGCCGAGCCGCGCGAGGATCCCCGACCCCTCCTCCGCGGTCTCGTGGCGCCGGAGGTGCGTGATCTGGAACTCTCGGACCTTGCCCGCCAGCTCCTTGGGCGTGTCGACCAGGGCGAAGAGCTTCGGGTTCTGCGCCCCCGTCTCCTCGATCCAGCGCGCGAGGCTCTCCTTCATCTGGGGGAACCGCGTCGTGAAGGTTTCCTGCTCCTCGCGGATGTGAGGCCCGAGCAGGAACCCGAGCCCCACGAGGCCCGCGATCCCGCCGAGGAAGACCGCCGCGACGAGGGGGCGGCGGGGCGACTTCGGGATGCGGCGCTGGAGCGCCGTCAGGGTGCGGCCCGCCGCGTAGGAGAAGACGAACGTCAGGAGGATGATCGGGAAGAAGGAGCGCAGCAGGTAGAGGATCCCGAGGAAGACCGCCCAGATGAGGGCGCGGCGCACGAGGCTCCAGGGACCGAAGGAGCCGGCGCTGGAGGGCTGGCCGAGGAGGGTGGGCTCTTCGCTCACGGGGGCGGCAGGATCGCGAGAGGGGCCCGCCGGGACAAGCGGGCGGCGCGCCGCGGCCCGCGAGGCTCGACCCTTGCGTCCCGGGGTCTCGCCCGGTTCCTTCGGCCGCCCCGTGCGCCGGATCCGCGCCGACAGACCTCCCGTCGATCCCCCTTCCTCCTCGCGGCCCTCCTCTGTCTCGGCACGGGTTGCGCCGCCGGGGGGATGAGGGTCCGGGCGATCCCCCCCTCCGCCCCGGGTTCGCGGCCGCCCCCGCGCCTACACGACAGCGACCTTCACGCAGTGGATCGGCGGGAGCGAATCGAAGAGACAGCTCCACTCCTCCCCGCCGTCGCGGCCGATCCAGAGCTGGCCGGTCGTCGTCCCGAAGTAGAGCGCGGGGGACTTGAGCCCGTCGATGTCCATCGCGTCCCGCTGGACGGTGAAGTAGCTCTCCTTCTTCGGCATCCCCTTGGCGAGCCGCTTCCACGAGCCGCCGCCGTCCTCGCTGCGCCA
>CBRGOK010000823.1:0-1764 GCA_967798035.1 uncultured bacterium | reverse complement strand
CCCGCGCGCGGCCGCCGCGATCAGCTCCTCGCGCGTGAACTGGTCGCCGCGGATGTGGAACTGGCCGATGTCCCGCATGATCTCCTCGAGGATCTGCGGGTCCCCCGCGTCGAGGGGCTTTCGGGGCCGGGCGGTCAGGTCCTTCTCGTAGGAGTCGCGCTGCTTCTTGAGGACCCTCTCGTAGAAGCGCTCCTTCCCCTCCGCCTCGAGGAACGCCCGCGCGAGGTCCCCCCGCGGGGTGGGCTCGGCCGACAGGCGCTTCAGCTCGGAGCGGGAGGACTCGAGGTCGCCGAGGGAGGCGAGGGCGAGCGCGCCCTCGGCCCGCAGCCCCTCCTCCTCCGAGCGGAGGAAGGCGCGCAGCTCCGCCCGCGCCCGGGTCTTCTCTGGCACCCCGCCGAGCCGGAAGAGGCTCGTCGCGGCGCGCAGGCGCACGAGGGGAGGGAGCTTCCCCGCCTCGATCTTCGCCAGGAGGGCCTTCCCGAGCTCCCGCCCCTCGGACGAGAAGGGGGGAAGGCCGAGGAGCGTCGCGGAGGCCTCGGCGACCGCCTCCGGGCTCTCCCCCTCGAGGAGGGGGAGGAGGGCGTCCTTCCCCGCGGCCGCCTCGCCCGCCTCCGCCAGCGCCGCCCCGAGAGCGAGGCGCGCCATCGGGCCCGCCTCGGGGAGCTCGCGGGCGATCTCCTCGCGGACCGAGGCGTTCTGGCGGGCGGCCCGGCCGAGCTCGCGGCCGAGCTCGAGCGCCTTCTCGAGGCCGACCTTCTCCGCCTGCGCGACGACCTCGTCGGCGGCGGGGGAGGGAGCGGTCTCCTGCCCCCGGCACGGGAGGGCGAGGAGGAACACGGCGAGGCCCATCTCCAGCGCGGGGAGCGGGACCCGCGGGAGGCGGGTTGCGTGGATCCGCATGGAATACCTTTTCGGCGTTCGGTGTCCGGAGACGGGAGCCGATACGGACGGCGGAGATCGGATGGTAGTAGGGGCCCCCACCCTTTCAAGCGAGGCGGCTTCCGGCGGGGGAGCGCTCCCGCTATTCTCCGCCGCCTCTTGGGTCGAGCGCGCAAGTCCCTCACGCACCTCTCCGGCTCGGGGGAGCTCTGGATGGTCGACATCTCCGGCAAGTCCCCGACCCGCCGGCGGGCGCGGGCCGCCGCCTCCATCGTCTTCCCGGGCCGCTCCCTCGCCCGGGTGCTCCGGGAGGGGAGCCCCAAGGGGGACCTCTTCGCCGCCGCCCGCGTCGCGGGGGTCCAGGCGGCGAAGCGGACCTCCGAGCTGATCCCCCTCTGCCACCCCCTCCCCCTCTCGCGGGTGGGGATCGACTTCGAGGTGCGGGGGAGCTCGGAACTCGCCGTCGAGTGCGAGGCGAGCGCGGAGGCGAGGACCGGCGTCGAGATGGAGGCGCTCACCGGGGCGGCGGTCGCCGCGCTCACGATCTACGACATGGTGAAGGCCCTCGGCCCCGGGATCGAGGTCCGGCGACTGCGGCTCCTCGAGAAGACCGGGGGCGCCTCCGGGGACTGGCGCGCGGCGGGGAGGTAGCCGGTGGACTGGAAGAACCTCGGCCGACTCGTCCGATTCATGGTCCGCCAGGACTTGGTCGAGGTGGAGGTCGAGGAGGAGGGGAAGCGCCTGCGCGTGCGCCGCCGGGACGGGAGGCTCGCCCCCGACGGGGGAGCGGCCCCCGGGCCCGCCGCGGCCGCGGCCTCCCCGGTCCCCTCGGCGGCCGCCGCCCCCGCGGAGCCGGGGATCACCGAGTTCCGCGCCCCGCTGGTC
>CBRGOK010000822.1:0-1768 GCA_967798035.1 uncultured bacterium | reverse complement strand
CCGGTACATCACGGTGCGCGAGTTCGACCGCGCGATCGCCGACCTCGAGCGCGCGACGAGGCTGATCGAGGGGGTTCCCGACCAGGTCGAGCCCGACGGCGACCCGAGCCCGGGCGGCGCCCCGCCGAGCACGAACCACTTCAACGTCTGGTACCACCTCGGCCTCGCCCGTTACCTGAAGGGCGACTTCGAGGGCGCCGCGCGCGCCTACCGCTCCTGCATGGAGTTCTCGCGGGCGAGCGACGACCGACTCGTCGCGACGAGCGACTGGCTCTACATGACCCTGAGGCGCCTCGGTCGCGAGGCGGAGGCCGCCGCCGTCCTCGAGCCGATCCGCAAGGACCTCCGCGTCCTCGAGAACGACGCGTACTTCCGGCGCCTCCTCCTCTACAAGGGGGAGTCGCGCCCGGAGGACCTCCTCGATCCGACCGAGACGAGCGGCGTGAACCGCGCGACCCTCGGCTACGGCCTCGGGAACTGGCACCTCTGGAACGGCCGGACGGAGGAAGCGAGGAGGGTCTTCGAGGAGATCGTGCGCGGCCCGCAGTGGCCGGCCTTCGGGTTCATCGCCGCCGAGGCCGAGCTCGCGCGCATGCGGAAGTAGGCGCCCGGTTGGGCCTCGCGACGACGGTCCTGTGGCGCAGCCTGCGGCTGCGCTGCCCGCGCTGCGGGGAGGGGCGCCCCTTCCCGGGCGTGCTGCGCATCGCCCCCGCCTGCGAGGCCTGCGGGCTCGCCACGCTCTCCGAGCAGGGCTACTTCGTCGGCGCGATCTACATCAATTACGGCGCGACGGCCCTCCTCGGCCTGGTCCTCGTCCTCCTCGTCTTCCGCGACCTGCCGGGGAACGTCCTCATCGCCGGCGCCGCCGCGTGGTGCCTCCTCTTCCCGACCTGGTTCTTCCGCTACTCGAGGAGCCTCTGGCACGGGCTCAACCACTACCGGAGCATGCGGGAGGGCGCCTCTCCGCCGGCCCCCCGGCGCGGCCCTCCCGAAGGAACGTCCATGAACTGCGCCCTCCTCTTCCTCCTCCTCCCCGCGGCGGGACCCGAGGGGACGCTCGTCGTCCTCAACAAGTCGGACGACACCGCCTCCCTCGTCGAGGCCTCCTCGGGCAAGGTCCTGGCGACCCTCCCGACCGGCGTGGGTCCCCACGAGGTCGCCGTCACGCGCGACGGCCGCCGCGCGTTCGTCGCGAACTACGGGCGGGCGCAGGCGCCGGGCAACTCCCTCACCGTCCTCGACCTCGCCGATCGAAGGGTCGCCGGGACCTGGAGCTTCGAGAAGTGGTCGCGGCCGCACGGACTCGCCCTCTCGGCGGACGAGTCCCTCCTCTACGTCACCTCGGAGGGGAGCGCCTCTCTCGAGGTCGTCGACCCCCGGACGGAGAAGGTCGTCGCCTCCCTCCCGACGTCGGCCCAGGCCTCCCACATGGTCGCCCTCGCTTCCGGGCGCGCCTTCGTCGCGAACATCGGGTCGGGCTCGGTGAGCGTGTTCGACCTCGAGGAGCGGCAGTGGCTCGCCAACGTCCCGACCGGGCGGGGCGCCGAGGGGATCGCGGCCACTCCGGACGGGACCGAGGTGTGGGTCGGGAACCGGGAAGCCGACACCGTCACCGTCCTCGACGCCGTGACCCTCGCCCCGAAGCCGGCCCTTCCCGCCGCCTCCTTCCCGATCCGCGTGGCGATGACGCCGGACGGGACCCTCGCCCTCGTCTCCCTCGCCCGCTCGGGGGAGGTCGCCCTCTTCTCGGTGAAGGAGAGGAAGGAGG
>CBRGOK010000821.1:0-1770 GCA_967798035.1 uncultured bacterium | reverse complement strand
CCCGGCTGCCTCCGGCGGGTCGACCCCCGCCCCGGCCGGCGGGAGCCTCCGCGACCGGGTCGTCGAGGCGATGCGGCAGGTCTACGACCCCGAGATCCCGATCAACATCTATGACATCGGGCTCATCTACGGCATCGAGGTGAGCGACGCGGGCGCGGTCCAGGTGCGGATGACCCTCACCTCCCCCAGCTGCCCCGAGGCCGAGCGGATCCCGGTCGAGGTCGAGGAGCGGATCAAGTCGCTTCCTGGCGTCACCGCGACGAAGATCGATCTCGTCTGGGATCCCCCCTGGACGCCCGAGAAGATGTCGGAAGCGGCGAAGCTCCAGCTCGGCTTCTACTAGGCCGCCGCACGCCGGTTGCGGCCCACCCGCAGGTCCGGGGACGAGGGAGATTCCCTGCGGGTGTAACCGTTCGCGCGTCGTGCGTCCTTCCATGGGGAAGACGCGGACGTGGCGACGGGAGATACCGACATTGCCCGGGAGATGCGGCTCGCGGCGCGGGAGAACCTCGCCGCCGCCTTCCTTCTCCTCGAGCGCGGCCTGCTGCGGGCCGCCGCAAGTCGGTTCTACTTCGCCATGTTCCAGGCCGTCGTGTACTCCCTCGCCAAGAGGGGAGAGAGGCCCCCCGGAGGGAGAGATAGCTACTGGAGCCACGACCTCGTCGAGCGTGCGGCCGCATCCGTCCGGGGTTCCGAGGCCGACGCGCTACTATTCGGACACCTTCGAGACATGCGGGTTCGAGCGGACTACCGGGAGCGAAGGGTCGAGCGGGGGTTTCTGACCCTCGTGAGACACGACGTCAGACGGTTCGTCGAGGAGGTGACGGCGTGAGGAGTCGGAAACTGGCGGGGATCCTCCGCGCGATCCGACGTCGGTTCCCCGGGACACGGGTTCTCCTCGAGCCAGGCAGGTCGCCGGATGGGGACCCGCACATCCGTTGGTGGCTCCACGTCCTCGACGTCCCCGCGCGGTGGCGCTATCGAGCCTGGCGCTTCGCGCTTCGGAAGGGGCACGAGACCTATGGGCCGGGCAGGGTCCCCTACTTCACGGACGTCCACGGCCCACGGGAGAGCGCGGCCGCCATCGCGACCTGTGAGGAGGGAGAGAGGCGGTATCGCGAGTGGCGACGCGCGCGTGTCGCCGCCGGGAGGAAGCGACGGCTGCGGGAGCGGACGCTCCGAGCTGGGCGCGCCGAAACGACGAGCGCCGGGCGACGTCATCCGAACCGTAGAGGCTGACCGAACGGCGGGCTTGGTGGAGCCCAGGGACCGCGCGGCGGCGCTCGAGCGTCCATCCCCGGTTCCCATGCCGCCTTCCCCGCGGCCGCAAGATCCCCCTTCTCCCCGAGCCCTCGCGGCCGAACTGCGCGCCGCACTCGAGCGTCTCGCCGACTCCGCGGCCGCGCGACAGGCCCGGAAGTACTTCCGCGAGCCCGTCGAGGTCCTCGGCGTCGGTACCCCGGACCTGCGCCGGCTCGTCCGCGAGGCGCACCGGCAGGTCGCGCGCGCATGGGGGCTCCGCGAAGCCCTGACCGCCTGCGACCTCCTCCTCCGCGATCGGCGGGTCGAGGTGAAGGGAGCGGGCCTCGTGCTGCTCGGGCGATTCCGCCGACGGTTCGAGCCGTCCGTCATTCCCGTCGTCGAGCGCTGGTTGACCTCGAACCGCTGCGACTCGTGGGCCTCGGTCGACGCCCTCTGCTCCGAGGTTCTCTGGCCGCTCCTCGAGAGCCATCCCGCGCTGCTCGCGCGGACGCGGCGATGGGCCTCCTC
>CBRGOK010000820.1:0-1773 GCA_967798035.1 uncultured bacterium | reverse complement strand
CCGCACCCCTCCTTCGTCCCGGTGAGACCGAGGTCGAGGCGGAGGGCGTCGAGGAGAGGCCGGGCCGAGGTCTCGACTTCGACCGGGCGGCCGTTCAGCAGGAACCGCGTCACGGGCGGGAGGCCTCGAGGGCCCGCAGGACGCGCTCGGGCGTCAGCGGGATCTCCGGGACGATCGTCCCGATCGCGTCGGCCACGGCGGAGGCGACCGCCGGCGCGGGCCCGTCGATCGGCAGCTCCCCGATCCCCTTCGCGCCGAACGGCCCGTGCGGATAGGGCTTCTCGACCAGGACCGTCTCGATCGGGGGGACGTCGAGGCTCGTCGGGATGATCGCCGTCGCGAGGCGATCCTGGAGGAGGCGGCCGCGGTCGAAGGTGATCTCCTCGATCGTCCCCCACCCGATCCCCTGGACGGCGCCCCCCTCGACCTGTCCCTCGACGAGGGTCGGGTGGATCGCCTTCCCGGCGTCGATCGCGGCGACGAAGCGGGTGACCTCGATCTCCCCCGTATCGGGATCGACGTCGACCTCGGCGACGTTGCATCCCCAGCCGAAGACCGGGTAGGCGTCGCCCGTGTAGGTCCCCTCGTCGAACCGGACGCCGGCGGGACTCTCGTAGACATGCTCGACGCGGAGAGGGCCTTGCTCGCGGAACCGCGCGGAGGCGACCGCTCGGAGATCCTCCCGGGGGAGCGCGCGTTCCTCCGCGTACCGGAGCAGGGCTTCTCGCAGATCGCGCGCGGCTCTGGCGACCACGCTGCCGACGACCATGCAGGTCCGCGAGGCGACGGTGGGACCGGAATCCGGGACGAGGGAGGTGTCGGGCTCCTCGAGGGAGACCTCCTCCAGGCCGACGCCGAGGGCGTCGGCCGCGATCTGCGAGAAGATCGTGGCGGTCCCCTGTCCGATCTCCGTCGAGGCCGCACAGACGCGGAAGGTCCCGTCGAGTGCCTCGATCGCGGCGCGGCCCTTGAGCCGCTCCTCCCCGCTGCCGGTGAACCCCGCCCCGTGGAGGAAGAGGGAGACGCCGACGCCGCGCCGCCGAGGCGGGCGGGGGGGCGGGCTCGTCCGCGACCGGTACCGCTCGACCGCCGCGTCGAGAACTTCCCGGGCGGCGACGCTCCAGCGCAGGACCTGGCCTGTCGCGGTCGAGTCCCCTTCGCGAAGCGCCCACCGTCGCCGGAGCTCGATCGGGTCGAGCCCAAGCTCTCGGGCGATCCGGGTCACGTGCAGCTCGAGGGCGAAGAGTGTCTGCGGGGCGCCGAAGCCGCGGAAGGCCCCGTGCGGGGGATGGTTCGTGGCGACGACCCGGCCACGGATGCGGACATTCTCGCAGCGGTAGGCGCCCGCGGCGTGGAGGACGGCCCGCGAGAGGACGACCGGCGAGAGGGTGACGTAGGCGCCGCCGTCGAGGGTGACGTCGATGTCCATCCCGAGCAGTTCCCCCTCGCGAGTGAGGGCCGTGCGGTGCCGGACCCGAGAGGGATGGCGCTTGGTCGTCGCGACGAGGTCCTCGTGGCGGTCGTAAACGATCTTGACCGGGCGCCCGGCCTTGCGCGCAAGGAGCGCCGCGTGCGCCGCGATCATCGAGGGGTACTCCTCCTTCCCTCCGAACCCCCCGCCGGTCACGGTCTGCACGACGACGACCTTCTCGTCGGGGAGCCCGAGCAGCCGCTTCAGCGCCCGATGGACGTAGAAGGGGCACTGCATCGAGCCGCGCACGAGGATCCCTCCGCCGGAGCGCGGCTCCGCGATCATCCCCTGCGGCTCGATGT
>CBRGOK010000819.1:0-1776 GCA_967798035.1 uncultured bacterium | reverse complement strand
CGCAGCGCCTCGCCCAGCTGATCGGGGCTCGCCTTCGTCTCCTGGATGCAGACGACGTCCGCGCGGGAGTTCCTCATCCAGCGCAGGAAACCCTTCCTCGCGGCGGCGCGGATGCCGTTGACGTTCCAGGAGAGGATCCTCAAGGGACGAGCGGAACCCGTCGCAGGGAGGCGGCGCGGGCCGTCGCCGGATCGAAAGGGGACGACAGGGGCGGGATCGTGCGGAGGGATGGGAGGTTCTATCGGGGCGGGGTGCCTTGAAGGGAGTGTCGTCTGGCCGGAGACGAGAGCCGCGCCCGAGCCGGCTTTCTGGAGGCGGCGGAGGGTCTGCCCCATCCACGCCGTCGCCGACGCCGAGGCGGCCGGCACCACGATCAGCGAGGGACGCGTCCAGGTTTGCGGCGGACCGGCCCTCGCGTTCCTCCTCCCGAACTGACCCGAGCACCTCGAGCGGGCCAGGCAACGAGGCCGGGTCGCGGAAGCCGTTCGCGTACGCGCTGGCTCCGCGAGGACACCGCTCTCTCGAACTCCTACGGAGAGCACTTCCCCGAGAGTTCCCCGTGGCTTCACCGGAATTCGGGCCCTCGCCGCTGATCTGCCTTCTCCACCGAACACGTACGCATTTGTGCAGTAGTCGCTGACGCCGATCGCCAAGGGTTCCGCTCGAACGACCTCGAATAGGCTGGGGAAGTTGCGGGCGAGCAGGTTGCGGCGGACTGCTCCCCGGTGCCGATGTACGGATCTCGAGGCACCCTTTCGCCCCTGGGTCGGGTGCCGAGATCACTCGATGGGCCCCGACTCCCCCAGGACCCACCTAACGAATGGCCCGAAGTCGGGGAGCAGGTCACGGGAGGCTGCTCCCTGGATGACCAGCCCTGGAGCGGGGACCACTGCTCGCGCGACCCCTCGCTCGTGCCCGGGGTCCTCTTCTCGAACCGCCGGTTCTCACTCCCGGAGAGGGGATCCGACGTCCTCCATGTCGCCCCGACCGGGCTTGCGCTGCTCGGCGCTCCGGTGCCGGAGGGGAGGGACCAGCGCGCTCTCGGTCTACAGTAGGAAGTGCGCGCGCCCCTATCCGAGGGAGGGGGCGACGCTCTCGAAGACTCCACCTCCCAACTGGTGCGCGACCGGGGAACCCGAGCCCGCTCCCCTCCCGGAGGGGCGCGTCGCCGCAGGTCGTCTCGGTTCCCCGCGCTCGTCGCGCGGTACGCTTTCGTCCCTACAGATTCGTGAGGATCGTCACCTCGAGGTTCGTCAGCTTCGCTGGGCTCGCGACGACCGCCTGCCAGTAGACCGTGGCCCCGACGAGGGAGGGATTCCCGGGGACGGGGTAGGTGACCGACGCGCGCCCCTGCGCGTCGAGCAGTCCGGCCAAGGCGAAGCCGATGCTCGCCGGATCGAGCCGCAGCGTGCCGAGCGGAGGGATGGGGACGTTCGCAGTCCCGAGCGAGAACCCGAGGAACCAGGCTCCCCAGGCCGGTCCGTACAGGTCCAGCGTCAGCGACTTTCCGATGCGCGGAATCCCTCTCCACGCAAGCTGGCGAGTGAGGTTGGTGTAGAGGCGGCTCACCGTGAACGCGTCGAGGTCGCCGTCCCCGTCCACGTCCCCGAGCGCGACCGCCCCCGTGCCGCCGATCAGGCCCGGGAGGTTCGTCGCCGTGACGTCCGTGAAAACCCCCGTCCCTCCGTTGAGGTAGAGGCGATTCTGCACGCCACCGTACCCCCAAGTCCCAACGAAAAACCCCACGACCGCGGCGAGGACGCCGTCCCCCACCAC
>CBRGOK010000818.1:0-1781 GCA_967798035.1 uncultured bacterium | reverse complement strand
CTGGTCTGCCTCGACGCGGTCCGCGCCGACCGCATGGGCTGCTACGGCTACGACCGGCGCCCGACGACGCCGCACCTGGACGAGCTGGCGCGGGAGTCGATCGTGTTCGAGGACGCGAGCGCGCCGGGGTGCTGGACGAAGCCCTCCGTCCCCTCCTTCCTGACGGGGACCTGGCCGCTCGAGCACGGCGTCTACGAGGGGAGCGTGCAGGAGGTGGAGGGGAGCTTCAGCGACGTCCTCCCGGGGGAAGCGCGGACCCAGGCGGAAGCCTTCGACGCTCGGGGCTGGGCCACGGCAGCGTTCGTCGAGAACGACCAGCTCGCGGTGGGGAGCGGCGTCGAGCAGGGATTCGACGTCTACGAGGCGGGGGCGGGGGACGCCCGGGAGATCCGCTGGCGGGCGCTCGACTGGATCGACGCCCAGGAGCGCGGGCGTCCGTTCTTCCTCTACCTCCACCTCATCGACGCGCACGGGCCGTACCTCGTCTCGGAGGAGTCCGTCCGGAGGCTCGCGCCCGAGGCGCCCCTCGGCCCGATCGGTGGGAAGGAGTGGCGCGCCGTGCGCGACGCGGTGAACGGGGGGGAGCTGAAGCTCTCCGCGCCCGAGAAGGAGGGGCTCGGCGCCCTCTACGACGCCGCGATCCGCTCGATCGACGACCAGCTCGGCCTCCTGTTCCGGGCCCTCGAGCTGCGCGGGCGGTGGGAGCGGACCGTCGTCGCCGTGGTCGCCGACCATGGCGAGGAGTTCCTGGAGCGCGGGCGGCTCGGCCACGGCCATGGGCTCCACCAGACCCTGCTCCGCGTCCCCTGGATCCTGCGGGTGCCCGGGAAGGACCCCGGGCGTGTCTCGACGCCGGTGAGCCTCGTCGACCTCGCGCCGACCCTCCTCTCGGCCGCGGGCATCGGGGCGCAGGGGCCGATGCGCGGGGTCGACCGCATGGCGGAGCCCGCGGCGCCGGGGGGGATCTTCGCCGAGCACAAGGATCCCGGCCGCTACGAGCAGGCCTACCGCGAGGGGTCCTGGAAGCTCGTCCGGCGGTTCGTCATCCGCGCCTCCGGCGCGCCGGTCGGCCCCGCCACGAGGGAGACGGCGCGGCTCACTGCCGGCGCCCGCTGGAAGGCCGACCTCGAGCTGCTCCCCGACGGAAGTCTTCGGGCTCTCGAGCTCAAGCCGACCGACGAGCCTGCAACCGCGCCGACCGACCTCAAGGGTCCGGTCGGGCGGGTCGGGGCCGCCTCCTTCGAGATCGGAGGGCTCGCGGTCCGGCTCGACCCCTCGGCGACCTTCTCCGGGGAGGTGCCGGACAAGTCGGACCCGAAAGGGGGCCTCCGGGAGGGGACGATGGTCAGGGCGACGGGAACGCTCGCGGGCGGAGCCTTCCTCGCGAAGAAGGTCAAGGTCTACCCGCTGACCGAAGAGCGCGAGTTCCAGATCCGCGGGACCGTCGTCGCCGTCGAGGGATCGGGGGAGAGCGGCCGAATGCGGGTGGACGAGGGCTGGATCGCGTGGGACCCCGCCACCGAGTGGGAGGTCGTGGAGTCGGGCGTACGGGAGGAGGCGCTCGCGAGGGAGCGGATCGCGGAACTGTTCGGGGAAGGCGGAAGGGGACCGGAGCAGGCGGGCTTCGCGGTCGAGACGAGTCTCTACGACCTTGCCGCCGACCCCGGCGAAACCCGCCCCGTCGCGGACCCCGATCGGGAGCGACGACTGACCCAGGCCCTGGACGCGCTCTCCCGACGTCTCTGCCGCGAGCGGATCTGGGGTCCGGAGGACCGGCGGCT
>CBRGOK010000817.1:0-1781 GCA_967798035.1 uncultured bacterium | reverse complement strand
GGCTCGTCCAGAAGATCATCGAGACCTGCGGGCAGGTCGGGCTCTACAAGGTCGAGGTCGGGGCCGCGCAGCCCCCCAAGCCGTAAGGAGAAAGAAACATGGCCGGCGGCGGCGGAGAACAAGGCGAGAACCCGGTCGCCATCAACGTGGTGCCGATGGTCGACGTGATCTTCTGCCTGTGCGTCTTCTTCATGTGTTCCTTCAAGTTCAAGCAGCTCGAGGGGAAGTTCGACTCCTGGCTCCCCAAGGGGAAGGGGACCCAGGGCTCGGCCGATCAGATGATCATCGAGGAGATCCGGGTGGCGCTCTACTGGGACCCGACGGCCCAGAAGACGATCCGGAAGATGCGCCACAACACGATCATCGACGACAACCAGCTCGAGTCCCTCATCTCGGAGGCGTACGCGGACTTCAAGCGGATGAACAAGCCCGACACGCCCGTCATCGTGGACTCCGAGGCGGCAGTCCCGTGGGACGAGGTCGTCAAGATCCTCAACATCTCGAAACGCCAGCAGATCACCAAGTTCGAGTTCGCCCTCGGGGCGGCTCCGGGCGCGCAGATCCCGGCGGTGAGGCCGAAGGCGCAGGAACCGCCGAAGTCGGAGGAACCGCCGCCGCCGAGGTAGGAGCTCCCGCCCGGGGCCCGGGGCCGGCCCGGCCCCGGACGGGCCCGCGATGGATTCCCCTCCCCCGAACCTCCCCCTCCCGAGGTCTCCGCGGCGCCGGGCGTTCCTCCGGCCCCCCGCCCCGGTCCACCCGCTCCGTAGCCCCGAGATCCGCCGGGTCCTCGGCCTCGCCCTCTTGCTCCTCCTCGTCCTCGCCTTCTGGCTCCTCTTCCCCAACCGGACGCCCCGGGCGGTCGAGCGGGCCTTCGCCTCCGTCCAGGCCCCGGTCCCCGCGGAGGGGCCGGCCACGCAGCCGACCCTGGAGGAGCGGATGGAGGAGCGACGTCGCCTCCTCCCGACCCTCTTCGAGGGGACGCTCCAGGACGCCGCGGATGGGACGGACTTCGAGGAGACGGACTCCTACCGGCGGCTCCTCGAGCTCCTCTGGGCGATGCCGCCGGAAGAGGTCTCCCGACAGGTGACCGGCTCGCTCGATTACCGGGGGGCCCTGGAGAATCCTGACCTCCACCGGGGGGAGTTCGTGCGGGTGATGGGGATCGCCGGCTTCGCCGAGGACAACGCGACGCGTCTCAAGCGCCCGATCGCCGGCCACGAGGACGTGTGGCGAGGCTTCCTGACGGACACGGACGCCTCCGACGCGGTCGCGTTCGATCTCCTCGAGCGTCCGGAATGGTTCGAGCAGCGGCGCGACATCGTCGAGATCGAGGGGATCTTCTACCGGACGGTCCGGTACGAGGGTCGGGACGAGCGGCTCAAGGAGATCCCCTACCTCCTCGCCCGCAACCTCCGGCTGACCGGCCACGGCCAGGCCCGGACCGGCTTCCCCCTCCCCCTCGCCATCGTCCTCCTCCTCGCCCTCGTCGTCTCCGCCGCGATAATGCTCGGGGCCCGCCGGGCCCGGGCCGGCGCGATCCGGAAGTCGGCGGGGTTCCGCGAGATGTTCGAGAAGAAACTCCGCGAAGAGAACCGCGCCCGCGGGCCGAGCCCTCCCGCCTGAAAAGGATCCGTCCATGCCGAAGTGCGAGATGTGCGGAAACGACTTCATCCCCTCCTCGGGAGCGGTGTCGTCGCTCCGCATCCTCTGCCCTCCCTGCGAGACGAAGCGCCAGGCCGCGAAGGTGGTAGCCGCTCTCCCCGCGCCCGCGGCTCCGTCCC
>CBRGOK010000816.1:0-1782 GCA_967798035.1 uncultured bacterium | reverse complement strand
GAAGAAGGCGGCCGCCCTCGCCGGATCGTCGAGGTCGCGGGGAGTGCCGCCGCGGCGGACGGCGCGCGCGAGGTCGAGCCAGGCGCGCATCGATCGCGCGGAGGAGAGGAGGAGGGAGCGGACGAAGGCCCCGTCCTGGATCTCGAAGATGGCTCGCCACTCCGGGGCGAAGGAGTAGCGAAGGCCGCGGCGCTGGAGGAAGCGGAGGCCGACGAGCGCGTCGGCGAGGACCCGGATCCCGTGGGCGGAGGCGCGACAGGATCGGACGAGCGCGGGAACATCTGCCGGCCCGCGCCGGAGGCGATCGAGGAGGCCGACCTCCGCCGCCGCCGCGAGCGCCGCCAGGGGTTGGTAGGCGGACCCGATCTCGCGGAGCCGGTCGAGGGGCTTCACGAGGGCGCCGGCCCCGCCGCGAGGAGGGAGTGGAACTCCTCCTCGGTGAGGACGGGGACGCCGAGGCGGCGCGCCTTCTCGGCCTTCGAGCCCGCCTCGGCCCCCGCGACGACGTAGGAGGTCTTGGAGGAGACCGAGTCGGAGACGCGCGCCCCCTCGGCCTCGACGAGCGCCGCCGCCTCCGCGCGGGGCGTCGAGAGGGTCCCGGTGAAGACGAAGGAGCGCCCCGCGAAGCGGCCCCCCTTCGGCGCGGCGGCGGGCTTCGGGCGCACCCCGGCGGAGGCCAGCCCGTCGAGGAAGCGGCGCTCGTGCGGGTCGCGGAAGAAGGCGTGGATCGACTTCGCCATCTCCGGCCCGATCCCGTGGACCGCCTCGAGATCCTCGACGCTCGCCCCCTCGATCGCCTCGAGGGTCCCGAAGCGCTCCGCCAGGAGCTTGGCGGTCGCCTCCCCCACCTCGGGGATCCCGAGGCCGAAGAGGAAGCTCGCGAGAGGGACGGACCGCGCCCGCTCGATCTGGGAGAGGAGGTTGTCCGCCGATTTAACCCCCCACCGGTCGAGCGCGGCGAGGTCCTCCCGCCGGAGGCGGAAGACGTCGGCAGGCACCTTGAGGAGCCCCGCCTTCATGAGCTGCTGGACGACCTTCTCGCCGAGCTTGTCGATGTCGAACGCGCGCCGCGCGGCGAGGTGCTGGACGCGGCCGCGGATCTGCTCCGGACAGGATGGGTTCGGACAGCGGTGGAACTTCCCCTCGACGACGACGGGGGTCTCGCAGACCGGGCATCGCTCCGGCATGGAGAAAGGGCGCTCGGAGCCGTCGCGCTTCCCGGGGATCGAGGCGATCACCGAGGGGATGACGTCCCCCGCCCGCTCGATCACGACCCAGTCCCCCTCCCGGACGTCCTTGGCGGCGACGTAGTCGGCGTTGTGGAGGGTGGCGTTGCGGACGACCACCCCGGCGAGGGGGACCGGCTCGAGGGCGGCGACGGGGGTGAGCCTCCCCGTCCGGCCGACCTGCACGAGGATCTTGCGGACGCGGGTCTCCGCCCGCCGCGCCTGGAACTTGAAGGCGAGCGCCCAGCGAGGGGCGCGCGAGGTGAGCCCGAGGTCCTGCTGGAGCCGGACGTCGTTCACCTTCGCGACGACGCCGTCCATCTCGTGGTCCGCACGGTCGCGCTCCGCCTCGAGTCCTTTGTGGAAGGCGATCACCTCCTCGATCGAGGGACAGAGTCGGAGCTTGGGAGAGGGGCGGAACCCCCAGGTGTGCAGGCGCTCCATCGCCGCGGCGTGGGTGGGGAAGTCGACCCCCTCGCAGCGGCCGAGCCCCCAGGCGATGAACTCGAGCCCGCGCGAGCCGACGATCTTCGGGTCGAGGCGCTTGAGGTTCCCC
>CBRGOK010000815.1:0-1787 GCA_967798035.1 uncultured bacterium | reverse complement strand
CGGGACCGAGCCACGCCGCGGCGATGGCGCGGAGCTTCAACCCTTCCCCTTCAGGGGCTCCGGGACGGAGGGCCGGCGCATGGGGGGCATTCTTGGGGCGATCCAGGCCAGATCAAGGCGGGGGATCGCCTACGGAAAACCCACGACCACCTCGAGGCCGTCGGAGACCTCGAAGCCCGCGGGCGTCGGCGCCGGGAGGAACGCCCACTGGAAGTGGGGAGTCTGGCCGACGAGCGCCGGCGGGCCGGCCGGGACGGGGAGCGGGTAGGCCGCGGTCCCCGGACACGCGCCCGTCCCGCTCGGGATCACCGGCACCGCCGGCGCGAGGAAGAAGATCGGCGGCAGGAGGTGGAGCGTGCAGGGCGGGGCGACGGGGATCGCCGCCGGCGCGAAGGAAAGGAACAGGGCGGCGACGGCGACGCCGGGGCCGACCCCTGAGGCCGTGATCGCGAATCCGCCGTTTCCGAGGACCGGGTACCCGCCGGAGGTTCCGATCGTCGGGGGACCGCAGCCGCAGCCGGCTCCGTACGACCAGGGGACATCCGCGAAGTCGATGTCCGTCGTCGTCAGCGCGGCGGGCGGGGAGACGAGGCAGGTGCAGAGCCCCGACGAGACGTCCGCCGTCGCGATCCCGTTCGAGACGGTGAGCGCCGGGATCGGGCCCGGCGGAACCGTCGTGTCGAGGGTGAGGGCGAGGTACGGGGCCGACAGGCAGGCGGGAATCGGGAAGACCGGGCCCGCCGGCAGGGGCGAGCAAACGAAGGAGCCGACCGCGGGCGCGGTCGCGCTCACGACGGTGCCGAGGAGGGGGCCCGTGAACCAGAGGAGCCCGCTCGTCGAGTCGAACGTGATGCCCGTGACGAACGGCGTGAGGGCCGGCGGCACGAGACCCTGCGCAAGGGGAGGCCCCGGCGCGACGGGGATGAGCGAGACGAGGCCCGCGACGGTGACGACCCACACCGCCCCCGGAACCGTCGAGTCGCACATCCCGACGATCGGCGCCGCCCCCCCGCCGATCGGGCCGCAGGGACCCGGCGGCCAGGCCGCGAGCGGGACGGTGGGAGAGACGACGCATCCCGGGTAGGTCGCCGAGACGAAGTCGACGACGCCGTCCGTCGCGTAGACCGTGGCCGTCGCCTCGTCGACCGCCTCGGCGCCGTGGCCGATCGCCATGCTCCCCGGAGGGAACGGAAGGGGACAGGCCGGGAGACCCGCGAAGCAGGGGGGAGGGCTCGCCGCCGGGGGAGCGGGGATCGAGGTCAGGGCGGGTGGCCCGATCCCCTCGACGGAGACGAACCTCTGCGCCGCGGCGCGACCGGAGAAAGAGGCGAGAGCAACGAGTCCGGCTCGGAGGAGACGCTCGAATCGCATGTCCGGACCTCCGGGAATGAACCGCCCCTTCGCGGAGACCGACCTCCTACGGGAAGCCGACGGCCACCTCGAGAGCGTTCGACAATTCGAAGCCGGGGGGGCCCGCCGGGAAGAGGGCCCACTGGAGATAGACGAGGGCGCCCACCAGCGCCGGCGGGCCGGCCGGAACGGGCAGCGGATAGGCAGCGGTCCCCGGGCAGGGCGGCGGCCCGCCCGGGACGACCGGCACCACCGGAGGGAGGAACAGGACCGGCGGGAGGATGAGGACCGTGCAGGCGGGCGAGATCGGGATTGCCGCGGGCGCGACGGAGAGGAAAAGGGCTCCCGCCACGACTCCCGGCCCGGCGCCGACCACCGTGATCGTGAACCCCGCGTTCCCGAGGACCGGGTATCCGCCGGCCGTCCCGATCGTCGGG
>CBRGOK010000814.1:0-1791 GCA_967798035.1 uncultured bacterium | reverse complement strand
GCACGGCTCCTTCGATCCAGGCCCTCCTCGGGTGCCTCGTCGACGGGGAGAGCGGCACGGCGGTCCTCGAGGACGAGGAGGAGGGCGCGCCGGTGACGGCGGCCTACCAGCCGCTCCACATCGGGGACCGGGACGGCGTCCGCCGCGCGGAGGAGGAGAGCTACTTCCTCGCCGCGCACCGGGCGAAATCCCCCTTCACGTCGACCTGGACTCTCCTCGCGCTCCTCGTCGCCTCGGAGCTCCTCGTCCTCGGAGGCGTGGGGGCCGCGGCCTGGCGGATCGCCCGGCACCTCGAGGCGGACCTCCGCGGGCTGGAGACGGCCCTCGGGGCGGCGGCGAAGGGGAGGAAGACGCCCTTGTCGACTCCCCAGACCGGCGCCCTCGAGTCGGTCGCGAAGGCGGTCGAAGGCCTGCAGGAGAGCACCCGGGCCTCCCTCGACAAGAGCGAGCGGCTCACGGTCCACCTGCGCCGGATCCTCCGCAAGCGGGAGCCGTCGGCGGACGCCTCCGGTTCCGACCCGAGGGACGAGGAGGATCGGCGCTCTCGCCTCCTGGCGGGGTTCTCCGAGGAGGTCCGCGCCTACCGGGCGGCGGTCCACTCCCTCGTCGACATGCTCTCCCTCTACAGGGAGAGCCCGACGACGCACGGGGGGTTGCTCCGGATCGCCGAGACGGAGACGAGGCGGCTGAACGACCTCCTGGGGGACATGCTCGAGCTCTGCCGCCTGGAGGAGCCCCCCCTGCCGCTCGCCCCCTCCCTGCCGGTGGTCCCCCCCGTCGAGGAGCCGCCTCCCCCGCCCGGGCCGGAAGCCCGGGCGGAGGGGGTGGAGACCTCGGCCTGAGCGGGGCCGGTCCTAGAAGTCGACCTGGAAGCGCATCAGGAAGGCGTTCTGCGAGTCGAACGTGTCGCTCCCGACCGTGATCTCGTCGTCGAAGTCGTCCCGGACGTAGTTGAACATCACGCGGACGTTGCGGGTCAGGTAGCCGTTCAGCCCGACGACGAGCTCGTTCGCCTGGTCCGTCGTGTTGGCCGCCGTCACCCACCCGTTCGAGACGATCTCGTCGTCGAACTCGAGGGAGCTCAACCGGGCGGTGAGCTCCCACGCGCCGAAGGTCCCCTCCTTCGGGCTGAAGGGGGCCTTCGGGACGATCCGGCTCTCGAGGGTCTTGTCCTCGCCGGTGAGGAGGAAGGTCGCCGCGGCGTACCACGCGGTCGCCTCCGTCTCGTCGGAGGTGGCCCCCGGCTCGTCCACGTTGATGTCGGCCTGCACCCACTCCGCGCGCAGGCCGAACGGGCCGACGAGCCAGGAGAGCTCCCCGCCGAGCCGGGCGAGGTCCCCGTCGTTCGCCACCGTCCCGTCGAAGTCGACGAACCGCGTCGCGGTCGACACGGTCGAGACGTCGGCGAGGGTGTTGTTGTGGTCGCCGAAGGTGCCCGCCACCCCGACCCGGAGGCCCTTCAGCGCCGCCGCCTCGGAGGTCCGGAAGGGGGTGAGGCGCAGCCGGACGGCGTAGTCCTTCGAGTCGTTGCTGTCCGTGAGGGCGCGGCCGTTGCCGTTGTAGAAGGCCGCCTCCCACTCGAAGAAGCCCTCGTCGAGCTTCCCGTAGGCGAAGAACCCCACATCGCGCTGGGGGGTGAGGCGGTTCAGGAGGGAGCGCTCGACGAAGTCGATGAACCGGGTCGAGCAGGTCTCCTCCTGGCTGAAGGGGACCTTCGCCTGCCCGAACCGGATGGCGAACTCGGGCACCCCCTTCCAGCCGATCCAGGCGTCCTGGAGCGTCCCGCTCGTG
>CBRGOK010000813.1:0-1795 GCA_967798035.1 uncultured bacterium | reverse complement strand
GATGGCGAAGACGGTGGCGTACCAGCGGAGGATCGGGCGCATGCGGGAGTCCTTCGCCGAAGTGGACGCCGTCCTTCCCGTGAGGGACCGCGCGCAGCGCTTGCTCGACCTCCACTCCCTCCGATCGGCGGATGCCTTGCAGCTCGCGGCGGCGATCGTGGGGGCCGAGGGGAGGCCGGAGGCCCTCCCCTTCGTCACGATCGATCGGCGACTCGCCGAGTCCGCCGCGAAGGAAGGGTTCCGCGTGCTCCCGCCGCCCACCGGCGAGGGGTTCGTTGCGGAGGTGGGGGTCCGGCCGGGTAGGGGGCGACGCACCCGGTCACCTGTGGGCCGGTGAACCCCTCCTCACTAGCGCTCGTGCAGGTCAGCGGTTGAGCGGGGAGGTTCGCTCTCCGCCGAGCCCGCCCGCGATCCTCCTCTTCACGGGCCTCCTCTGCCTCATCTGGGGGAGCACGTGGGTCGTGATCGAGCGGGGCCTCGACGACCTCCCGCCCCTCACCTCGGCGGCGGTCCGCTTCGTCGTCGCGGCGGCCGGGATGGCGGTCCTCGCCGCGTGCCTCGCCCGGCGCGAGGGGGGGAAGAGCCCCCCGCTCCGGCTCTCCCTCGTCCTCGGGACGACCAACTTTGCCCTCTCCTACGCGATCGTCTACTGGAGCGAGACGAGGCTCCCGTCTGGGCTAGTCAGCGTGCTGTGGGCCGTCTACCCGATGCTGCAGGCCCTCCTCGGCCACCGGTACCTGCCCGGGGAGAGGCTCGGCGGCGCCCAGTTCCTCGGCTTCGGGCTTGGCTTCCTCGGGGTCGCTCTTCTCTTCGTGACCGACCTCCGGTCGATCGGGCCCGGGGCGGCGCCGGCGGGAGGGGTGCTGCTCCTCTCCCCTCTCGTCGTGGCCCTTGGGACGACGTACGTGAAGAAGCACGGCTCGGCGGTGAGCTCGCTGCGGCTCAACCGCAACGGCATGGCGCTCGGGGCCGCGATGCTCGGGACCGCGGCCCTCCTCGCCGAGCACGGAGCCCCGGTCCGGTGGACGCGCGGGGCCGTCCTCTCCGTCCTCTACCTCGCGTTCGTCGGGACGGTCGTCGCCTTCGGGCTCTTCTTCTGGCTCCTGCGCCACGCCCCGGCGAACCGGCTCGGCGTGATCGCCTACGTCACCCCGGCGATCGCGCTCACCCTCGGGATCGGGGTCCGCGGGGAGCCGGTGACGGCGTTCACCGTCGGGGGGCTCGGGCTCATCCTGCTGGGGATCTTCCTCGTCCACCGGCGCGGGAGCCGGCCGGGCGTGGAACGCGCCGTCCGGTACGATGCCGCGACCCCGGAGGGCGCGGGGCCCCCGGCCGAGGAGCGATGATCCGCGTCGAGCGCGTGACGAAGCGCTTCGGGAGCACCCTCGCCGTCGACGGCGTCTCCTTCGCCGTGAACCCTGGCGAGGTCGTCGGCTTCCTCGGGCCCAACGGCGCCGGGAAGACGACGGTCCTCAAGATGATCTCGACCTGGCTCCCGCCCGACGCCGGGAGGATCGAGGTCGCCGGCTTCGACGTCGAGCGCTCCCCCCTCGCCGTGCGGAGGAACCTCGGCTACCTCCCCGAGCACAACGCCCTCTACGAGGGGATGCGGGTCGACCGCCTCCTCGCCTTCATCGCGCGGGCCCGAGGGCTGGAGGGGCCTCGGCTCCGGGACCGGCTCGCGTGGGCGGTCGAGCGCTGCGCCCTGGAGGCCGTCATGGGCAAGCGCGTCCACCAGTGCTCGAAGGGGTACCGCCAGCGGATCGGGGTCGCCGCCTCGCTCCTCCACGACCCT
>CBRGOK010000812.1:0-1798 GCA_967798035.1 uncultured bacterium | reverse complement strand
GTTCGCGGCGGTGAGGAGGCCGTTCGAGGGATCCCGCGGGCCTTCCCGCGCCCGCTCGGCATCCTCCGGCGTGCAGCGGTGGGCGACGAGGTCGGGTCCGTTCGCCTCGAGGAGGACCGTCCCTTGTCGCGCGTCGAACCATTCCTCCGATCGCCGGCCGAACCGGGTCTCGGCGAGGACGAGTAGGGGGAGCTCCGATCCCCCGACGGGGGCGCGCCGGTCGATCGGGCATTCGAAGTCCCGGCGGACGAAGGTCCCCTCCCGGGGATCGAAGACCGAGAAGGAGTAGGCGCGGCCGCTGCCGAGCTGCTTCTCCCGCAGGCCTTCCCGCGCGAGGAGGGGGAGGCGGGTCCCGCGCGGGAAGGGATGGGAGTCCTCGCGCGTGCCGGCCGTCCCCCTCTCGAGGAGGTGGAGGCGTTCTCCCCGGACCTCGCCGGTGAGGAGGACCGCGCGCCGGGGGGATTCCTCCCGGTACTGGAAGGCGAGGGGCGAGCCTTCCGGATCAGCCCACTCGATCTCCGCGACGAGGGTCTCCCCCTCCGGCTCGAAGAACCGCCACACCTCCTCGAGGCGCAGCGCGGACCGGCCCTTGTGGAGGTCGGCGGAGCGGAAGGCGCTCCGGACGCCCGTGATCGACCCCCGGCCGTCCCGGACGAGGAACCACTCCTCCCGCCGGGGGACCTCGAAAGTCTGCGATCCCTCCTCGGTCGCTCCGACCGGGCGGGGCTCTCGCACGATCTCGACCGTCTTCGAGCGCTCGAGCCCGACAAGCCCCCCGGAGACAAGGCGGATCTCGACGGTCGCCTCGTCCTCCTTCGTGATCGTCCCCTCGAGGACGGCGCCGTTGGCGAGGACGATGCGGTCGAGTGCGGCGAAGGCGAGGAAAGGGAGGAGGACGGGGAGCACGGCGGGGACCGATGCGGCTCCTCCGATCGGCCGGCCCCGCGAAAACCTTGAGCCGCCGGCCCGTCAGCGGCGGTCGAGCGCGCGGGCCTGCTTCCTCAAGTCCTCCAGGACGTAGGTCTTCCACTCCTCCTCCATCCCCGCCCAGTCCTCCTCCGACTTCAGGCCGAAGCACTTCGCGAACGACTCCGGCCCGCCGTTGCCGCTCAGCTCCTCGCGGACGTACTTGAGGAAGCCGGGCCGGTACTTCCCGTCGTGCGCGCGGTTGAGGAAGTGACAGAGGGCCCATCCCTGGGCGTAGGTCAGGTCGACCTTGAGCTTCTCCTTCGGATCGGATCTCTCGGAACGCGCGGAGCCCATCGCCCGACGGAACTCGGGGTATCCGAAGTCGACCAGCCCCCGTAGCGTGAATTGCGCGTCGGGATCCTCCGACTGAAATGCGGTACGGGCCGGCTTCCAGCGCTGGTCCACGAGCCGCCGCGAGAGCCGCCCGATCTCGAAGCGGTATTTCTTCGTCTCGACGTCGTAGGTCTTCTCGCAGCCCGCCCAGTACTCGGCGATCCCCTCCTGAAGCCAGGGGGTCTGCCCAACATCGAAGGTCTGGCTCTTCCCGTTGAACCCCATCAACTGGTGAGTCCCCTCGTGGATGGCCACTCCTTCGAGGTCCTCGGCGTTCCAGAGGTAGAGGAATCCCCATTCGCGTGCGTCCGCTTTCTCCCCCTCGCCGGATTCCACCCTGAACCCCGCCCCGACGTAGTAGCCTCCGATGTCTTTCGAGGAGTCGGGCGCGAACCGTGGGTTCCGCCTCTTGTCCTCGTGGGCCTTCTCGTATGTCCCCATGTCCTGGAAGATCCAGACCGGCACCGGCACCTCGAGGGGCTTGATCCCGCAGGGC
>CBRGOK010000811.1:0-1801 GCA_967798035.1 uncultured bacterium | reverse complement strand
TGGTGGGGGGGGAGCTCCCCCCCGCCCGCCTCCCGCGGCGGGAAGGCGAGCCCGCACGCGCGCATCGTCGGCTTGATGTCCTCGAGGAACTCCTTCATCACCTCGCCCGAGTCGCGCCCCTTCAGGCCCGCCTCGATCGCCGAGGCGTTCCCGGTCGTCCCCGGCCTCCCGAAGGAGAGGAGGGCGATGCCGAGCCAGCGGTCGAAGAGAGCCTGGGCCTTCGCCCGGCCGCCGGTCTCGGCGCAGAAGCGCTGCAGGAACTGCGCGCCGAAGTCCTCGTGCTGCTCCTCCTCCTCGAGGATGCGGGTCACCGCCTTGGAGTAGGGGAGGTAGGAGCACTCCCGGTACTCCCGGAGGTGGAACTTCCCGGCGCGGTCGTAGAGGAACTGGGCGACGGAGAGCTCGAGCCACGACTCCGGGTAGGGGACCCGGCCGAGGCGGTCGCGGATCGCCTGCGCGACGTCCCCGAACCCCGCGTCGCGGTAGAGGCTCACGGTCGCCTGGTAGTGCTCGATCTCCTCCTCGAGGTCGTGGACGATCTCCCGCTTGAGGGCGAGGTCGTCGACGAACTTGAGGGAGTGCCCGAGGAGGTTCGCGGCGGAGATCTCGCGGTAGGCCTGCGACTCGATCATCTGCTTCAGGAGCGAGCGGTACCCCTCGGGGCGCTCCTTAAGCTCCTTCGGGTTGGCGACGGTCGATCTCATGGCTGCCTCCTCGGCTCGGCGGGCCGCGCGGGGGGCGCGCAGGCGAGCAGGCCCCCCGGGGGCGCGGCGCGGCCCGTGATCTTCTCCTCGGGCATCGCCAGGCGCTCGACCACCTCGCCCCGCCCGAGGGAGTCGAGGATCTCCGGGACGTCCTCGAAGGTCACCCCCCCGTACCAGACGTTGCCCGGGTAGACGACGACCGTCACGCCCCGCTCGCACTGATCGAGGCAGCCCGCGGCGTTCGCGCGCACGATCTTCCGCCACCCCCGCGCGTCGATCTCGTCCTTGAGCCTCTGGCGGATCGCGGGGGATCCCTTCTCCGAGCAGCAGCCCTTCGGGTGGCCGGAGGGCCGCACGTTCTCGCAGACGAACAGGTGGTGGAGGAACTTCGCCACGCGTTTCAGCCCTCGCCCGGCCCCTCCTCGAGAAGCCGGCCTGCGAGGACCCCTTTCAAGATCTCGCTTGTTCCCTCGTAGATGCGGAGTGCGCGGACTTCACGGTACAGCCGTTCCACGACGGAGCCCCGCAGAACCCCGAGGCCCCCGTGGATCTGGACGGCGCGGTCCACGATCCGCTGAGCGGCCTCGGTCGCGAACAGTTTCGCAGCCGCGGACTCCTTTGTCACGCGGGGAGTGCCGCCGTCGAGGAGGGCGGCCGCCCGGTGGACGAGGAGCCGGGCCGCGTCGAGCTCGACCCCCGACTCCGCGAGGGGGAACTGCACCCCCTGGTACTCCGCGATCGGCTTCCCGAACTGCTTCCGCGCCTTCGCCCGGGAGAGCGCCTCGAGGAGGGCCCGCCGCGCGATCCCGACGGCGGCGGCGCCCACCGTCGGCCGGAAGCCGTCGAGGACCCGCATCATCAGCCGGAAGCCCTCCCCCTCCCCGCCCAGCCGATGGGCGGCGGGGATGCGGCATTCCCGGAGCGTCAGCTCGCCGATCGGGTGGGGGGCGATCACCTCCTGGCGCCGGCCGACGGAGAATCCCGGGGCCTCCTTCTCGACGAGGAAGGCGGTGAGCCCGCGCGCGCCGGGGGCGGGCCCCGTGCGGGCGAGGAGGGTGTAGAAGTCCGCGACGCCGGCGTTCGTGATGAGGGTCTTC
>CBRGOK010000810.1:0-1804 GCA_967798035.1 uncultured bacterium | reverse complement strand
TGATCTTGAAGGAGGGGACGCGCGTCGTGGAGATCTTGATCGAGCCGCTCTTCCCCTCCTTCTTCGAGATCTCGCCGAGGTTCAGGTGCTGGGGCTCGAGCACGAAGTAGGGCTCGACGTTCGCCTGGACGCGCAGCGTGGCGGGACCGGCGGGGTCGTTCGTGAAGACGGAGACCTGCGAGGTCTTCGCCCCGTGGACCCCCTTCAGGTTGAAGGCGACGTGGATCTTCCCGCTCCCGCCGACGGGGATCGGCTTCCCGAACTCGTAGCGGCTCTCCGCGGCCGCCGAGCCGTCGTCCGCGCGCGCCCCGCCGAGCATGATGTGGGGGACGGTGCAGCCGCAGGAGGGCTGCGCCTTCGAGATGATGAGGGGGGCGTCCCCGACGTTCTCGAAGGGGAAGTCGATCTCGCAGAGGTCCCCCTCGAGCTTCGTCCCGAAGTCCATCTCCCTCTTGTCGAACACGATCCGGGGCGCGGCCCGCGGCGGGCCCGTCGGCGCGGGGGTGGGCGGCGCCGCCCCGGCCGTCGCCAGGCTCTCCGCCATCGTCTTCGCCTGGGCCTTGTCGGCCGCGAGCGCCGCGTCCTCCGCGGCCTTGGCGGCGGGCGCGGCCGCCGCGGGCTTCGGGGCGGCCGAGGCCGGAGGCGGCGGCGGGAGGTCGGGGGTCGCCTTCGGGTTCGCCGCGACCGTCGCGGCGGGCGGGGTTCCCCCCGGCTTCCCGGCGGGCTTCGGACCGGCATCCCCGCCGCAGGCGAGGACGGGAAGTAGGGCGAAGACGGAGAGGGCGCGATTCATCGAGAGGTTCCTCCGGAAGCGCCTGTCCGGCGAGGGCCGGCCGCCTGGACGCGGCGGGGGCGAAACCGTTCGGTGGGGATTGTACACGGCGGGAAGGCCCGCGCTCCGATCGCGCGGGCACCCCCGAAGTGTCGGAGGGAGCCCCCGGTTCGGAAGCGGTCCCCGCTCCCATGTCAGAGGAACCCCGGCTATCCTCCCGCCCCTCCCTCGCTCCGGAGTCCCCCCGAGATCTCCCCTCCCCTCCGCCCCGCCGTCGCTCCCATTCTCCTCCTCACGGGCCTCTCCCTCGCGGGATGCTGTGTCGCCCCGGCGGCGGACGCGCGGTTCCACCGTTTCCCCTCGTTCGAGAGCCCGCTCGCGACCTTCGAGACCCTGCGGGCCGCGCTCCGGGCCGACGACCCCGCCCTCGAGTACCGCTGCTTCTCCCGGGAGTTCCGGGAGAGCAACGGGCTCAAGGGCGCCGACACCTGGCGGGTCGCGCGCGCCCGGGTGCTGCAGGACCACCCCGAGATCCGCTGGGTCGCCCGCGCCCGGCTCGGGGAGACCCGGCCGGAGGGGCCCGGGCGGTGCGCAGCGACCGCCTCGGTCCTCGGCCGGCGCTTCCTCCTCGCGTTCGTCCGGGAGGACTTCTTCGAGATCCTCCTGCGCGACGGGAGCCGGATCGACGAGTACCTGGAGGGACCCCTGCGCGACCGGCTCTCGGTCGAAGGGGGGCGCCTGCGCGTCGAGATCGACGATCCCCTCCTCCGCGACCTCCCCCCCGATTCGATCGAGCGCGTGCTCGTCGGCGGGGAGTGGAAGATCCTCGACGTCGGACCCGACCCTTCCCCCGGATCGAACCCATGAAACCCCGCTTCGTCTACTCCTTCGGGAACGGCCGCGCCGACGGGGACCGCCGCATGCGCGATCTCCTCGGCGGCAAGGGGGCGAACCTCGCCGAGATGACGAACCTCGGCCTCCCGGTGCCGGCCGGCTTCACGATCACGACCGAGGTCTGCCACCTCTTCCTCT
>CBRGOK010000809.1:0-1813 GCA_967798035.1 uncultured bacterium | reverse complement strand
GCCCCCTCGATCCCGGTCGCGACCGTCTCCCTCGAGGCGGCCGAGAGGATCCTCGGGCTCCCGATCCGCCCGCTGCAGGAGAAGATCGACGGATCGCTCACGCCGCAGGTGGTGAAGTGCCCGGGAAGCGTGGTGACGCTCGTCTCGAAGACGGAGAACGGGCCGGCCCCGACGAGGAACGTCGTCGCAGTGCGGAAGGGCTCGGATCCCGAGGGTGCGAAGCAGGCCCTCGTCATCGGCGCCCACTACGACCACGTCGGGGTGAACGACATCGGCCAGGTCTACTTCGGCGCCGACGACAACGCCTCGGGGAGCACGGCGCTGCTCGAGGTGGCGGAGGCCTTCTCCAGGACCCCGACGCGGAGGAGCGTCGTCTTCTGCTGGTTCGCGGGGGAGGAGGCGGGTCTGCTCGGCTCGGAGGCCTACGTGAAGGCCCCGCCGCGGTTCACCCTGGACGACACCGTCGCGATGGTGAACACGGACATGGTCGGGAGGGGCGACCTCGACGCGTTCTCCGTCGCCGGGACGTGGGACAACCCCGACCTCCAGTCGGCCGTCTCGCGGGCGCAGAAGCTGCGGCCCCTCAAGGTCAAGGTCGACCTCGACTACGGCCGGCAGTTCTTCGAGCGAAGCGACCAGTGGAACTTCCAGAAGCACGGCGTGCCGGCCCTGTTCGTGTCGGAGAAGGACATCGAGCACAAGGACTACCACCAGCCGACCGACTCGCCGGACAAGATCGAGTCGGAAAAGGTCTCTCGCGCGGCGAGGCTGCTCTTCTCGATCGCCTACCTCCTCGCCGACGAGGAGAAGGCGCCGCGCCGCCCGGCGCCGACGGCGAAGTGATCCCCGCCGCGCTCGCGCTCGTCCTCTTCCTCGCGGCGGATCCCGTCCGGGACCTCGCTGCGGCGCTCGGAGGGAGGATCGCCGCGGCGGAGGCGGCCGGCGCGAAGGTCGGCTTCGAGGTCCGCTCCCTCGACACGGGAGAGGTCCTCGCCGGACACCGGGCCGGGACGCCGCTCGCCGCCGCCTCGAACACGAAGCTCGTCACGACGGCCGCGGCCCTGACGCTGCTGCCGCCCGGGTTCCAGTTCGAGACGGTCTTCTCGACGCGCGGGGAGGTGAGGGGAGGAGCCCTTCGCGGGGACCTGGGGGTGAAGGGCGGGGGAGATCCCTGCCTGTCGCCGAGGTTCTTCGAGGGGGACTTCGCCCGGATCTTCTCCCCCGTGGTCGAGGCGCTGCGAGGGAAGGGGATCTCGAAGATCGAGGGGGACCTCGTCCTCGACGTCCGCCTCTTCGATCGCCAGTTCGTCCATCCCTCCTGGCCCCGGGAGCAGTTGAATCAGTCGTACGCCGCCCCCGTGTGCGCGCTCTCGCTGAACGAGGGGTGCATCGAGACGACGGTCTCCCCCGGGAGATCGGGCGGGCCAGCGAGTCTGTCGGTGATCCCGGGCGGGGCGCCCTGGGCCGTCGAGGGACGGATCGGGACGTCACCCGGGAAGGGGAAGACGGTCGTCCACCTGACGTTCACCGACGGGGCCCTGAAGGTGCGGGGGGAGATCTCCGCCGGATCCCGTCCCTACACGGCGAAGGTCCCGGTGCCGGATCCGCCTCGCTTCTTCGGCGCGGTGCTGAAGGAGGCGCTTCGGGAAGCGGGGATCGAGGTCGGCGGAGCCGTCCGGGAGGCCGAGGCGGACGGGAAGGAATGGGAGGGGCTCGTGACGATGCGGTCGCCCCTGCTGCCCCTCGTCGCGGTCGTGAACAAGAGGAGCGACAACTTCGGCGCCGAGCATCTCCTGAAGACGCTCGGCGCGCG
>CBRGOK010000808.1:0-1814 GCA_967798035.1 uncultured bacterium | reverse complement strand
GAGGGGGAGTGTCCTGGGAGGCCCGGCTCGTCCTCCTCGGTGGCCCGATCCTCCTCTTCGCCGCCTTCGCCGCCGTTCCCACCCTCCTCTCGATCCCGCTCCTCTGGCGCCTCCCGCCCCTGCGGCGACCGGATCTCCACGCGGCGCTCGCCGGCTTCCTCCTCGGGTTCTGGTTCGCCAACGCGGCGGGCCGGAGCCTCGAGGTGGGCCGACCCATGCGGATGGCGGCGTGCGCGATGCTCGGCGCCTTCTCCTCGCTGGCGGCCTACCGGATCGCCCGCTCGTCCCTTTCGAGAGCGGTGGGGCGGGGACTCGCCTCGCTCGGCCTGATCGGGATCCTCGGGTTCGCCGGAGGCGCCGCCTCGCTGCGGCTCGGGGCCTCCGAGCAAGGGGGCCTCCGGGATCCGCGCGACGCTGTGCCTCGCTTCCCCCCGCTCCCGAATCCTCCCGAGCGCCGTCCGCTCAGCGCCCGCGTGATCGTCCTCGGGCTGGACGGCGCGACGTGGGACAAGATCGAACCGCTCGTCGAGGCGGGGAGGCTCCCGAACTTCGCGCGGCTCCGGCGGGAAGGGGCGTGCGGGCGCCTGAAGACGATCGAGCCCACCCACTCGGCCCTCATCTGGACGACGGTCGTCACGGGGATGACGCCCGAGGTCCACGGGATCAAGAGCCACTACCTCCAGCAGTTGATGGGGATGAGGAGGCCGAACCTCGTCACGGAGCCGTGGATGGGCCCGATCGAGGACCTCCTCGTCGGCTCTCGCCTCCTGCGGGTCCTGCCGGTCACGTCGAACTTTCGCCTGTGCAAGGCGCTGTGGAACATCGTGGGGGAGGCGGGGCTGAAGGTCGCCGCCCTCGGATGGTGGGCCTCCCAACCGCCCGAGGCGGTGAACGGGTGGATCGTCTCGGAGTTCGCGAGCACCGGGCAGAGGAAGGAGCTCGCCGACCGGGGCAAGGCGCGCAACTACGCGACGGAGGTGACGACCTACCCCGCGGGACTCCTCGACCAGCTCCAGGACCTCGAGCGGACGCCGGAGAGCGTGACCCGGGAGGAGCTCGCCGCCTTCCTCCCCGTCGACGACGAGGTCTGGGAGGAGTTCCTCGCCCACCCGACCTTCAGCCGGACCCGGCCCCTCACGACCTTCCGGGCGCCCTACCTGAAGGACGTCTTCTTCGCCGAGGCGGCGCTCAAGCTCGAGCGCGAGCACCGGCCCGACCTCCTCCTCTCCTACCTCCGCGGGATCGACGTGTTCGGCCACATCTTCTGGCGCTTCTCGGAGCCGGAGGCGGTTGCGATGGGGGAGGACCCGAAACTCGTCGCGCGCTACCGGGACTGCGTCGACCGCGCCTACGAGTGGATGGACCGGACGCTCGGGTGCTACTTCGAGCGCCTCGGCCCCGGGGACACGCTCGTCGTCCTCTCCGACCACGGCTGGCACCGGCAGGGGCCCGGTCGCTACGGGCACCATCACGCGCCCGACGGGATCCTCGCGGTCTACGGTGCCCACGCCCGAGCGGGCGCCTGGGTCGAGGGGGCGCATGTCCTCGAGGTCGCCCCGACGCTCCTCCACCTCCTCGGGCTCCCGAAGGGGGAGGACATGCCGGGGCGCGTGCTCCTCGATTTCCTCGCGGACGTCCCCGAGCCCCGCACGATCCCGACGTGGGAGACGACCCGCTCCGGGACCCTCGAGACGATCGAGGGGCCGTGGGCGGAGGAGCGCGAGCGGGAGCTGCGCGCGCTCGGCTACGTGCGCTAGGAGGAAACTGCCCCGGGTCCGTGTTGATCGGGCCCCCCCTCCCCCTGCGGAATCTCC
>CBRGOK010000807.1:0-1823 GCA_967798035.1 uncultured bacterium | reverse complement strand
AGGCGAGCAACCCCCAGGGCCGCTTCGTCGAGCCCGAGGAGGTGGCCGCCCTCGTCCTCTTCCTCTGCGGAGAGGAGGCGCGCGGCATGAACGGCCAGGCGATCAACCTGGACGGAGGAGGGACGACGTCGTGATCGGACCCGCGCCGGGCCTCCCCGCCCCGATCAACCCCCCTGCTCTCGGCCCGCACCCGGGCTTCAGCCACGGCATCGCGTCGGCGCCGGGGCGCCTCGTCTTCGTCGCCGGGCAGATCGGCGCCGACGAGTCGGGGAAGGTCGTCGCGGGCGGATTCGCGGCGCAGTTCGACCGCGCGCTCGAACGCGTCCTCGCCGTCGTCCTCGAGGCGGGGGGGCGCCCCGAGCACCTCGTCCGCCTCACGATCTACGTCAAGGATCGCGGCGAGTACGCCTCCGCCCGCGAGGCGGTGGGCACCGCGTGGCGCGCGCGCTTGGGACGGCACTACCCGGCGGTCGCCCTCCTCGAGGTGGCCGACCTCCTCGAGCCCGGGGCGCGCGTCGAGATGGAGGGGACCGCCGTGGTCCCGGAGACGACGTGACCGACCTCTCCCCCCGCTCGTTCCGCTATGCCGAGGAGGGCGGCGTCGGCACGATCCGCCTCGACCGGCCTGCGGCCCTGAACGCCCTCACCTTCGAGGTCTACGCGGAGCTGCGCGACTTCCTCGCCGCGCTCAACGCGCGGGACTCGGTCCGCGCGGTCGTGCTCTCCGGGGAGGGGCGGGCCTTCTGCTCGGGCGGGGACGTGAAGGAGATCATCGGGGAGCTGGTCGCCCTCCACCGGGCGCGGGACGCCGACGCGCTCCTCGCCTTCACGCGGATGACCTGCGACGTCGTGCGCAACCTCCGTCGCCTGCGCAAGCCGGTCGTCGCCGCCGTGAACGGCGTCGCGTGCGGCGCCGGCGCGGTGATCGCACTCGCGAGCGACTTCCGGATCGCCGCCCCCGAGGCCCGCTTCGCCTTCCTCTTCCCGAAGGTCGGGCTCTCCGGGGCCGACATGGGGGCGTGCTGGCTCCTGCCGAGGGTGGTCGGGCTTGCTCGCGCGACCGAGCTCCTCCTCCTCGGGGACTTCGTCTCCGCCGAGGAGGCGCACCGGATCGGCCTCGTCCACCGGATCGTGCCGAGGGAGAAACTTGAGGCCGAGGCGGGCGCCCTCGCGCGCCGGCTGGCGGACGGGCCCGCCGAGGCGCTCGCCGCGACGAAGGAAATGCTCGACCGGGAGGCGATCCTCCCCTTCGAGGAGGCGCTCGAGGCGGAGGGCCGGCGGCAGGCCGAGCTGATGCTCCACCCCGACTTCCTCGAGGCCTACGAGGCGGGGCTCGCGAAGCGCCCCGCCCGCTTCCGGCGATGACCGCCTTCCTCGACGAGGATCTCCGGACGCTCCGCGCGCGGGCGCGCGCGTTCGCCGCCTCCGAGATCGAGCCCCTCGCCGCGAAAGAGGACGGCAGCGACGCGGCCGCCGTGGAGTGCATGCGGCGACTGGCGGGCTCGGGCCTCCTGCGGCAGGTCGTCCCGGAGGCCTTCGGAGGGGCGAGGCCGGAGGTCTCCTTCCGAGCGCTGTGCGTCGTCCGGGAGGAGCTCGCCGCGAGCTACGGACTCGCGGACATCCTCTTCGCGATGCAGGGGCTCGGCTCCTATGCCGTCACCCTCGCCGGGGAGGAATCCCTGAAGCGCCGCCTCCTCCCCGCCGTCGCCTCGGGAGGGGCGATCGCCGCGATCGCGATCACGGAGACGGAGGCGGGGAGCGACGCGGGGGCGGTCGCCTGCTCCGCCCGGCGCCTCCCCGGCGAGTACATCCTCGAGGGGACG
>CBRGOK010000806.1:0-1828 GCA_967798035.1 uncultured bacterium | reverse complement strand
CCCGCTCCCCGAAGGGGGCGAGCGCGGCGCGCGCCGACTCGAGCAACTCGCCCGCGAGGCGGCGGGCTTCCTCGACGCCGCAGAGGTCGACGAAGGTCGTCTTCCCCCGATCCGCGTTCGTGTCCTTGCCGAGGGTCTCGCGATTCCCCTCGCGGTCGAGGAGGTCGTCCGTCACCTGGAAGGCGAGGCCGAGGTTCTTCGCGTACCCCTCGAGGGCGGCGGTCTCGGAGGAGCGCGCGCGGAGGAGGCGCGCCGCCGAGCGCAGGGAGAAGACGAAGAGCGCGCCGGTCTTGCGGCTGTGGACGAACTCGACGGTCTGGAGGTCGGCCCCAGGCTTCATCGCGCGGAGATCGGCGTGCTGGCCGCCGACCATCCCCGGGAGCCCGACGGTGTCGGCCGCCTCCGCGACGAGGTCGCGCGCCTCTTCTCCCGGGAGCCCCGCCTCCTCGGCGGCGCGGGCCACCTCGCGGAAGCCGAGAGAGAGGAGCCCGATCGCCGCGAGGATCGCGGTCGCCTCGTCGAAGGCCCGGTGGAGCGTCGGCCGCCCGCGCCGCACCGTCCCGTCGTCCATCGAGGGGAGGTCGTCGAGGACGAGGGAGGAGGTGTGGAGGAATTCGACCGCCGACGCGAGGCCGCGAACCCTCGCCTCCTTCTTCTTGAGGAGGTCCGCGACGGCGAGGACGAGGATGGGCCGAAGGCGCTTCCCTCCCGCCTCGACCGCGAAGCGCATCGCGCGCGCGACCGGCTCGGCGAGGGGGGCGGGAGGGGAAGCCTCCAGGCACTCCCGGATCGCCTCCTCGACGCGGGCGCGCCGCTGCGCGAGGTAGGCGTCGAGGTCCAAGGAGTCAGCGAAGGGGGAGCGGGGCCCGGTCCATCTCCGCCGGGACCGGCACCCCGAGCAGCGCGAGCGCTGTCGGCGCGATGTGGAGGACGTCGGGCCCCCCCTCCGGGAGAGCGAATTGGCGGTTCGAGAAGAAGATCCCGGGGACGACGGAGGGGTCGAGCGAGCAGTGGTCGCCGCTCCAGGGCTGGTCGTTCGGGAGGATGACGCGCCCGAAGGCGGGCTTCCCGTCGACCTCCTTCGGCGGGTCGATCCCGCCGAGGGTGCTCTGCCAGGAGACGCGGTACCCCTCCTCGAAGCCGAGGATCAGGTCCGCCGAGCCCTCGACGTGGGCGCCCGAGTAGATCTCCTCCTTCGCGTAGCAGCGGCGGACGACCTTCTCCCCCGTCTCCGGGTCGCGGTACTCCTCGAGGGCGCGGGCGATCTCGGCGGCGACCCGGGAGGCGTCCCCCGGCTCGACGGTCCCGTTCGGCTCCCGGCCTCTTATGTTGAGGTAGATCTTCCCGAGCCCGAGCGAGTAGGCCCTCGTCCGCGACCAGTCGACGTAGCCGAAGATCTCGCGCGAGTCGTAGAGGTCCCCGACCCGGACGACGGTCCCCGCTCCTCCCGCCTCCTTGATCGCGAGGTAGCCCTTCTCGTGGAGCCAGTTGTTGAGGTTCACCCCCTTGCGGAAGGAGGAGAAGCCGTGGTCGGAGGCGACGAGGAGGACCGAATGGTCCCCGCACGCCGCCATCGCCTTCCCGACGAGCCGGTCCATCTCGACGCAGGTCTCCCGGATCGCCTCGGAGGCCGCGAACTCCCGGCCGAAGGCCCGCAGCCGGGCCGCCGCCTTCGCGGGGTCGTGCATGGGATTCTTCGGGTCGATGTGCCGGAAGAGCATGTGCTGGACCCGGTCGGGCTCGGAGAAGACGGCGTAGAGGCAGGTCCAGTCGCGGCGGGCGAGCTCCCGGATCGCGTGCGCGTCGACTCCGGCCGCTGCGAGTGTCG
>CBRGOK010000805.1:0-1829 GCA_967798035.1 uncultured bacterium | reverse complement strand
CCCACGCGCGCCAGAGCGCGCGGCTCCCTCCCCCCATCGCCGGGAGCGTCTCGACCACAGGCGCCCCCGCCCGGGCGAGCACGAGCCGGTCGTTCGCGATGAACGCGTCGGCGAGGACCCTCGCCAGCCGCTCGTGGGCAACCCCCTCGAGACCTCGGAGCGAGCCGTCCCGGAACGGGGTCGAGGCGGCGCAGAGGACGACCGAGCCCTCCCAGGGGTCGCGCGGCCTGAGGCGCACCATGAGCGGCTGCTTCGGGACCGCCTCGCCGCTCTCCGGCCGGATCTGGGCGAAGGGGATCAGCTCCCGTCGCTCGAGCTGGACCCAGCTCTTGTCGGAGGAGGTCGCGAGCACCTCGGCCTGCCAGCCGCGCTCCTCGAGCGCCTCCGGGTCGAGGGAGAAGGAGGTCGGCACCTCGAAGAGGAGCGTCCCGTTCGGCTGGTTGCGCCACGCGCGGAAGTCCTGGTCGATCGCGATGCACCGGACGACGAAGGGGGTGAACGCGGGCCGCGTCTCGGCGCCCGGCGTCCCGGCCGGAGGCTCGCCTCGCAGATCGCACAGGAGCCCGCTCGCCGGCCTGAGGCCGAAGTGCGCGAGGAGCGTCTCCGCGGGGTAGTCCGTCCGCTTCAGGGCGAGCCAGGGGGCGCCGTCGGGTCCCCGCCGGGCTTCCCCCGTCCGCTCGCTCCCCGCGACGAGGACGTTTCGCCCGCGCCGGAGGAACCGGTCGATCTCGGCGAGCCGCGCGTCCCCCACGCGCCGGGGCTCCATCCAGAAGAGGGCGTCGGCCTCCTCCGGGAACCTCGCCCCTCCATCGAGGTCGACCCTCTCCACCTCCCCCTTCCCCGCGAGGAAGGCCTCGAGCTGCCCGTAGCCGGCCGGGGCCGCGAGGGCGATCCTCGCCTTCCTCGGCCGCTCCATCTGATCCAGGTGTTCGACGAGGAGTCCCTGGAGCCGCTCGAGTCGCTCGGGCCCGACCCCCGGGATCGTCGATTCCGGCCGCGGCCCGTAGGCGATCGAGATCGTCGACCAGACCGTCGTCTCGCTCCAGGCGTCGCGCTCGACGGTCCGGGCGCGGAAGGGAGCGACGGCGCGCTTCGCGGCGAATCTCCCGAGGTCCTCCCGGGAGACCGGGTCGGCGTCGGGATCGACGATCTGGTAGTCGAGCCTCCCGCCGGAGGCCCGCTTCAGCGCCTCGAACAGGTCGGTCACCCCCCGCTCGACGCGCCGGAGGTGGGAGGGCATCCGCGACCGGTCGCTCGCGAAATAGGTGAGGAGGACCCGGTCCTGGAGCGTCGAGAGCCGCCGGCGCGTCTCCTCCGTCAGCCGCGAGAGCCTCGCCCTCCCCATCTCGATCCGCGCCCCGGGGAAGTGGCGGGCGACCCGCACCCCGAAGAACCAGACGAGGAGCCCGAGGGCGGCGAGGACTCCCGTCTCGATCGCCCGGCCGCGTCTCACGCCCGATTGCGACGGAGGAGGCGCGCCCCGAGCCAGAGGAAGAGGGCGCTCCCGCCGGCGAAGTAGACGACCGCCCCGAGGTCGACCACGCCGCGCACGAAGGCGTCGTAGTGGGGCGCCACGGAGACCGACTCGTAGAGGAGGGTCCCGGCCCCGAGGCCCGGCGCGAGGCCGTCGAGGACGGCGACGACCTTCTCGTTCCCCGACAGGACGAGGGCGGAGGAGGCGACCGCCCCCAGGACGAAGGCGACGATCTGGTCGCCCGAGACGGCCGAGAGGAGCATCCCGAGCGCGATCAGGAGCGAGCCGATCGAGGCGGCCCCGAGGTAGCCCCCGACGATCCGACCGAGGTCGGGGTGGCCGAGGACGAGGAGCA
>CBRGOK010000804.1:0-1834 GCA_967798035.1 uncultured bacterium | reverse complement strand
ATCCATGATGTCGCAGGTCTTGCAGTGCACGCAGTTGCTCGGGTTGAGCTTGAGCTTGGTGCCGCCGCCCGCCGTCGAGTCGAGCACCATCTCGTACACGTTTGCCGGGCAGAAGTGCTGGCAGGGGTTGCCGTACTCCTTCTCGCATCGCTCGGCGCAGATCTTCGGGTCGAGGACCTGGAGGTGCGCGGGCTGGTCCTCCTCGTGGACCGTCCCGGAGTGGAAGACGTCCGTCAGCTTGTCGAACGTCCGCTTGCCGTCGAAGGGGATCCGGGCCGGCGCCGGGCTCCCGTCGAGGCGACGGTAGTGCGCGGAGTCGATGCGCGAGGGGAGTCTCGCGCTCAGGATCCGGCCGCCGAGGAGGAGCTGGAGGCCGGCGCGGAGGATCCCGGGCCAGAGGCCCCGCGAGAAGGCCTGCCGGAAGTTGCGGCAGGACCAGAGCTCCTCCTTCGCCCAGGAGGCCTCGAAGAGGTCCTCGTAGCGGCGCAGCCGCGCGGCGGAGAAGTCCTTGGCCGCGAGCGCCTCCGCGATCGCCTCGGCGGCGAGCATCCCCGACTTGATCGCGAGGTGGATTCCCTTCAGGCGCCGCGCGTTCAGGAAGCCCCCCGCGTCGCCGACGAGGACGAAGCCGTCCCCGTACAGGCGGGGCATCGCGAAGTAGCCCCCCTCCGGGATCGTCTTCGCTCCGTAACGAAGGAGGGTGCCCCCCTCGAGGAGGTCCGCGACGAAGGGGTGGGTCTTCCAGCGCTGGAAGGCCTCGTGCGGGTCGAAGCGGGGATCCGCGTAGTCGAGGCCGACGACGAACCCGATCGAGAGGCGCCGGCCCCCCATCCCGTAGATCCACCCGCCTCCGTACTTCGAGGAGTCGAGGGGCCAGCCGAGCGTGTGGACCACGGATCCGGCGAGGTCGCGCGGGACTTCCCAGACCTCCTTCAGTCCGGTCGCGTAGACCTGCGCGTTTCGCCCCTCGTCGAGGCGAGCGCGCGCCGTCAGATCCTTGGAGAGCGATCCGCGCGGCCCTTCGGCGAAGACGACGACCTTCGCCCGCACGTCCATCCCGGGCTGGAAGTTCGCCTTCTTCTCCCCTTTCCGGTCGACACCAGAGTCCCTCATCCGGACGCCGGCGACCGCTCCTCCCTCGCCGAGGAGGACCTCGGCCCCCGCGAAGCCGGGGTAGACGTCGGCGCCGAGCGCCTCGGCCTGCTCCTTCATCCACCGCACGACGCGGTAGAGGGAGACGACGTGGTTCCCCCCGTTGCGGAGGTCCCTCGGCAGGAACCTCTCCCCGACGCCGATCGAGCCCCGGGCCGTGAAGAAGCGGATCTGATCGCGGACGACGATCCCCTCCGTCGGGAACCCCTTCCCGAGGAAGTCGGGGATCAGCTCCCGCATCCCGCGCGGATCCATGACCGCGCCCGAGAGAGAGTGGAAGCCGACCTCCTCCCCCTTCTCGAGGACGAGGACGCTCGCCTCCTCCCCCTTCGCCTTGAGGATCTGGCGGAGGCGGATCGCCGTCGCGAGCCCCGCGGGGCCGGCCCCCAGGACGAGGACGTCGACGTCGAGGCTCTCGCGTTCCATCCGAGCGGGCGCTTCTAGCCGCGCCCCCTCCCCCTCACAAGCCGAGGCCGCGCGCGCCTTCCCCGACGAACGGATTCGACCGGCGCTCCTCGCCGATCGTCGTCTGCGGCCCGTGGCCGGGGTGGACGACGACGGCGTCGCCGGCGGGGAAGAGCCTCTCCTTGATCGAGCGCACGAGGGTCGCCCCGTCCCCGCCCCAGAGGTCGACGCGGCCGACCGAGCCCTGGAAGAGGACGTCCCCGGCGAAGAGGCGCCC
>CBRGOK010000803.1:0-1839 GCA_967798035.1 uncultured bacterium | reverse complement strand
CGACCAGCCCAGCGCGCCCGCGAGTTCACTGCCGTCGATCGCCTTGGTGACCTCGATCAGGTCGGCCGGCGGGGCGCCCGCGTAGCTGCCGGAGAGGGTGACGTCGGGGGCGTAGGAGGGGGTGCCGAACTGCCCGTCGACGACGTCGAAAGGCGCGCCGCCGCCCCCCCGCTCGAGGATCTTCTCGACGAAGCTCCTCCCCCCGGGGCCGAAGAGCCACGCCGTGCGCAGGACGAGCGCCCCCGGGTGGGCAGCGAGGACGAGTTCCTCCCCCCACCGCTTCGAGCGGGCGTAGACGCCGCGCGGGCGGGGCTCGTCCCACTCGCAGTAGGCGACCCCCTTCGACCCGTCGAAGACGAAGTCCGTGCTGACGAACGCGAGGGCCGCCCGCGCCGCCGCGGCCTCCCGCGCCACCGTGCCGGCGGCGAGGGCGTTCACCCGGTAGCAGGTCTCGGGGTCCGCCTCCGCGCCGTCGACGTCGGTATAGGCGGCCGCGTGGACGACCGCGTCCGGGGGGGAGCGCCGGAACCGCTCCGCGACCGCGGCGGGGTCGGTCACGTCGAGGTCCGCCCGCGAGGCGAGGTCGACCTCGACGGCGCCGTCCGCGCGCGGGATCGCCGCGGCGAGGGCCCGGCCGAGGAGCCCCTGCGCTCCGGTCACGAGGACGCGGCGGATCGGCTTCCTCACGGGAAGCCCTCCCCGCGCGCCCGCGCGGCGGCGACGAGGGTGTTTGCGCGCAGGAGGCTCGGGAACGTCCCCGCGTCGGTCCACCACCCCTCGAGGACGCCGTAGGTGAGGACCCCGGCGCGGAGGTAGGCGTTGTTCACGTCGGTGATCTCGAGCTCCCCGCGCGCGGAGGGCTCGAGCGGCCGCAGGATCTCGAAGACCTTCGCGTCGTAGAAGTAGATCCCGACGACGGCGAGCCGCGAGCGGGGATGGGCCGGTTTCTCCTCGATCCGCCTCACCCGGTCCCCCTCGATCTCGGCGACCCCGAAGCGCTCGGGGTCGGGGACCTCCTTCAGGAGGATCCGCGCCCCGGAGGGCTGGCGCTCGAAGGCCTCCACCTCGCGCCGGATCGAGCTCTCGACGAGGTTGTCCCCGAGAAAGACGCAGACCTTCTCCCCGTCGGCGAAGTGCTGGGCGAGCTTGAGCGCGTCGGCGATCCCCCCCTCCCCCGCCTGGTAGGTGTAGTTCAGGTGCTTCAGCCCGAACTCCGAGCCGTTGCCGAGGAGGCGGAGGAAGTCCCCCGCGTTGTTCCCCCCCGTGACGAGGAGGAGGTCGCGGATCCCCGCCTCGACCAGGGTCCGGACGGGGTAGTGGATCATCGGCCGGTCGTAGACCGGCAGGAGGTGCTTGTTCGTCACCTTCGTCAGGGGGTGCAGGCGCGTCCCGAGCCCCCCGGCGAGGATCACCCCCTTCATCGCGCGACCCCCCGGTACCAGGCGAGCGTGCGCTCGAGCCCCTCGCGGAGCGAGGAGGAGGGCTCGAAGCCGAGGCGGCGGCGCGCGCGATCGATCGAGGCGCGCGAGCGGTGGATGTCCCCCTGCCGCGGGGGCGCCGTCCGCGGCTCGGGGGCCCCGCCGAGGATCTCCCGCATCGTCTCGAAGAGGGCCAGCACGCTCGTCTCGCGCCCGGCGGCGATGTTCAGGGTCGTGCCGGGCTCGAGGTCCGCGTCCGCCGCGAGGAGGTTCGCCGCCACGACGTCGGCGACGTAGGTAAAGTCGCGCGTCTGGCTCCCGTCCCCCTCGATCGTCGCGCTCTCCCCGCGCAGGAGCGCGTCGGCGAAGCGCGCGATCACCCCGCTGTAGGGGGAGTCCCCCCGCTGGCGCGGGCCGAAGA
>CBRGOK010000802.1:0-1842 GCA_967798035.1 uncultured bacterium | reverse complement strand
GGTCCGGCGGCGCGACGCGGCGCTCGACGAGGTCGTCGAAGACGCGCTCGCTCACGGCGAGGAGGCGGGTCGAGGTACGCGAGAGGAAGCGCTCTGCGGTCTGGTTCGCCCAGCCGGCGAGGAGCCCGAAGTAGCCGTGGAAGGTCGTCCCGTGGAAGGTGTGCAGGCGCACCGGGACGCGGCAGAGGGCGGCGGCGGCCCGCCCGAGCGCACCGGCCTTCGCCGTGTGGGTGTGGACGATGGCCGGGCGCTCCCGGCGGAGGATGGAGACGAGGGAAGCGAGGGAACGGAGGTCGCGAAGGGGCCGGACCTCCCGCCGCATAGTCGGGAGAACCTCGAGGCGGATCCCCCTCGACCGGGCCTCGTCCGCGAGATCTCCTTCTTCCGGCCCGGGGGAGCCCGCGACGAGGAGGGTCTCGAAGCCCTCGGGTCGGAGCCCCTCGGAAAGGAGGATCGCCTGCTTCGCCGGCCCCCCTACGTTCAGCCGCGAGACGATGCGGACGACCCGCGTCGGGTTCACGCCCGCCGGCTCGCCCCCGCGAGCCGGCGGTCGGCGAGCACCGCGTCGACGACGGACTCGAGCGGGGCCGGTTCCCGGCGCGGAAGGAGGGCGCGGAGGCGGGTGAGGTCGGGCACGCGGCGCGGGAAGTCCTCGACCCCGGGCCCGAGAGCGCGCGCGTGCGTCACGAAGCGGATCGCGGAGGGGGAGTGCGCGCGCTCGACGACCAGACGCGCGAGATCGAGGATCGACGTCTCCCGGTCCTCGCCGAGATTGAACGTCCCTCCCCAGGCGCAGGGCTCGGCGAGGAGGTCGGCGAAGGTCGCGACGGCGTCCCCCACGAAGGCGAAGGCCCGCATCTGGCGGCCGTCGCCGTGGACCTCGAGGGGCTCGCCGCGCAGCGCTGCCTTGACGAAGCGCGGGAGGACCATGCCGTAGCGGGCGCGCTGACGCGGGCCGACGACGTTGAAGAGGCGGACGACGAGGGTGCGGATGTTCTCCCGGCCGGCGGAGGCGAGGAGGGATTCCCCGATCGCTTTCGAGAGGCCGTAGGCGGTGCGGGGTCTACCGGGGGGGCCGAGGACGAGTCGGGAGTCCTCGGTGAGGGGGCCGGGGTGGGCGACCCCGTAGACCTCGGAGGAGGAGGCGAAGGCGAGGTCGGCGCGGGTCTCGAGAGCGACCTGCACGGCGTTCGCCGCGCCGAGGACGTTGCGCTCGAAGGAGCCGAAGGGGTCCTGGACGATGCGCCGGACCCCCACCGCCGCGGCGAGGTGGACGATCCGATGGCAGCCCCCCGCGGCGGCGCGGAGGGCCGCCCGGTCCAGGACCGAGCCGCGCGTGAAGTCGATCCGGCCGGAGACCGAGGCGAGGTTCGACTCGCGGCCGGCCGAGAGGTCGTCGAGGACGGAGACCTCCTCCCCCCGGGTGAGCAGCTCTTCCACGAGGTGGGAGCCGAGGAACCCTGCCCCTCCGGTGACGAGCGTCCGCTTGCGCACGATACGCAGACGCCCCGCCTGGGCCGCCTATTCCGGCCGGGGCGCGAGGAGACTCTACGTGCCGGGCCTCCCCGGGTGAAGGCCCCCAGGGGTGGGAGCCCCTAGTGGCTGAGGGGGAAAGGCGTCGGGAGATCCCGCCAGAGCCAGGCGTGATAGGCGAGGATCCCGGCGTAGAGGACGAAGGCGCAGGCGAGCCCGACCCGACCGAGGCGGAAGTTCCTGTGGAGGACGAGGAAGGAGAGGGCGAGGCCGGTCCCGACGCACTTGATGAAGAGGAAGGGGCGCTGCCCCCACTCGATGAGGGCGATCTCCTGTGGCGTGGAGACAACGATCACCCCGTCCAGCTTC
>CBRGOK010000801.1:0-1843 GCA_967798035.1 uncultured bacterium | reverse complement strand
GGACTGGAAGAGCCGCGCGTGATCCGTGACCTCGGGGTCGGCGTAGCAGGCCGGGTCCATCAGGACGAGCGCCCGGACCGTCTCGGGGAGCAGCCTCGCCTGGAGGAGAGCGATCGCCCCGCCGTAGGAGGAACCGACGAGGACCGCGCGCCCGACGCCCAGGCGTTCGCGGAAGGTGTCGAAGAGCGCGCGCATTGCGGGGATCGAGACGTCGCGGTCGAGGGGCTTGTCGGAGAGCCCCGCCCCGGCCATATCCCACGCGATCGCGCGGAAGCCCGCCTCGGCGAGAGTCTCGAGCTGGCCGCGCCAGCCGATCGCGCAGTCCCCCATGCCGTGGAGGAGGAAGACCGGCTCGCCGGTCCCGGCCTCGACGAAGTGGATCCGGAGACCGTCGACCTCGGTCCATCGCTCGTACCCGAGCCTCGCCCATCGCTGCCGGGTCGTCTCGCCGCGGGGCAGGGTCTGCGGCGGACGGCCATGCCCGTCCCCGAGGATCGCGCCGGCGCAGACCGCCGCGAGAAAGGGCGCCCGTCTCGTCGCCAGCCGTCGCATGGACGTTGGGGATGCGGAGGGCCCGGAGCCTTATCGCGGCACCCGGAGGCGGCCTCGGTCGCCGACTCGTCCCCCCGCCTCCGCGACGATAGGATCCCCCCTTCCGCGGAATCTGACGGCCGAGAGAGGTCGGCGAGGCGACGGCGGCGGACCCGCGGCACCGAGGAGGCTCCCCATGACGAGTTCCCTTCCCCTCCGCCTGGCGACCGCGGCCGCCGCGCTCCTCGCGCCGGCGTCCTCCGCTGCGGCCGCGGCTCAGACCGAGACCCAGCCCGCGGCGGGAGGAGGGTTCTCGGAGACGCAGCTCGAGCAGCTGATCGCCCCGATCGCGCTCTATCCCGACTCCCTCCTGATGCAGATCCTGATGGCCTCGACCTATCCCCTCGAGATCGTCCAGGCGGACCGCTGGATGAAGCAGAACGCATCGCTCAAGGGGAAGGCGCTCGAGGACGCCCTGAAGGAGCAGGACTGGGATCCGAGCGTCAAGTCGCTCTGCACGGTGCCGGAGGCCCTCGCGAAGATGAGCGAGAACCTCGACTGGACCCAGGACCTCGGGGACGCCTTCCTCGGGGACGAGACGAAGCTCCTCGACGCGGTCCAGAAGATGCGCGGCAAGGCGAACGAGGCGGGGAACCTCAAGACGACGAAGGAGCAGACGGTCACCGTCCAGGAGGACAAGATCATCGTCATCGAGTCCTCCGACCCCGAGGTGATCTACGTCCCGAGCTACTCGCCGACCGTCGTCTACGGCCCCGCCTGGACCTATCCCGCCCCCTACTACCCTGCCCTCTACGCCCCGGTTCCGGCCGGCTACGGCCTCCTCGCCTTCGGGGCGGGGATGGCCGTCGGCGCCGCGATGTGGGGCGGGTGCAACTGGGGTTGGGGGAACAGCGACGTCGACATCGACGTCGACCACAACTACAAGTTCAACGAGAAGACGAGCAAGAACGCCGAGAAGCTGCAGTCCAAGCGGGAGTCCGGGGGCAAGAGCAAGGGCGACTGGAAGCACAACCCGGAGCACCGCAAGGGAGCCAATTACAGGGACAAGGGGACCGCCCAGAAGTACGGGGGGAACAAGGGCACCAATCGCGTCTCCCGCGACCAGGCGAGGGGATACGACCGCGGCGGATCCGCGCAGCAGCGCCCGGCCGGCGGGGGCACGGGGAAGCCCGGCGGCGCGGCGCAGCGCCCCTCCGCGGGGGCGAAGCCGGCGGCGAGCCCCGCGCGTCCGGCGCAGTCGGGCAACAAGCCCGCCGCCCGCCACTCTTCGGGCCAGTCCGGCGGGAAAGGG
>CBRGOK010000800.1:0-1845 GCA_967798035.1 uncultured bacterium | reverse complement strand
GTCTCGCGGCAGACCATGTCGTGGTCCGCGGCGTCCTTCCGGCCGTGGACCTGGCAGGCGGCGAAGGAGTGGTGGACGTTGATCGTCGTCGTCCCCTCCTCGCCGCGGATATTCTCGTCCTCCTTCACCTCGCTCGCCTGCGGGAGGACGACGTCCTCGAGGTCCCGCTGGGACATGTCCGCCCCGAGCATGAAGAAGAGGAGGAGGAGGAACATGATGTCGATCATCGGGATGAGGTTGCAGGGGACCTCTTCCTGCACCTCGGGACCCTTGAAACCGGCCACGGCTCGCCTCCGTTACTTGTGGGCGACGGCGAGGTGCCGCAGCATGTCGACCGCCTGGAGGTTCAGCCCGAGGGTCATCTGGGTGACCTTGTTCTTGAAGAAGAAGTAGATGGTCAAAAAGATGATCGCGAGGAAGAGCCCGAGCGTCGTGTTGACGAGGGACTCGTAGACCCCCTTCGCGAGGTCGCCGGGCGTCGGGGCCTTCAGCGTCTCGATGACCTGGAAGGAGGAGATCATCCCGGTCACCGTTCCGAGGAGCCCGAGGAGCGGCGCGACGTTGCCGAGGAGGGAGAGGGTCGAGATCTTCGAGGCGAGCTTGAAGGTCTCCTCGGCGGCCGCCTGCTCGAGCCCGCCGATCATCTCCTCGTAGCCCGCGTGCCGCATCCGGAGCGCGCTCCCGACGATCTTCGAGAGGTAGCCCCCCTCCGCGTCGCACACCTCGATCGCCTCGTCGTACTTCTCCTCGTTGATCAGGGCCTCGACCTCCTGCACGACGGCGGCCGGGGCGAGCTTCTCGCGCCGCAGGCCGACCCCGTACTGGATGACGAGGGCCGTCCCGATCATGGAGGTGCCGAGGAGGAGATAGCCCACGGCCCCGGTCGTCTGGAACAGCTCGAGCCAGGACTTCTTCTTGACGTTGGGCTCCTCGAGGGCGAAGGCCGTCCCCGCCAGCACGAGCGCGGCGAACAGGCCGACGAGCGCGGTCTTCCGGAACGTCTTCATCGATGGTTTCCCGTCTTTCTTCCTGAGATCTGCAGGGGCCTTCGGGGGGGCGCGACGGTCAGGGGAGGCCGTCAGCGCGCGAGGTAGGGGGAACTCGGAAACTCCTTCTTCAGCTGCTCGAGCCGCTCCCGGGACCGCTCCCCGTACAGGCGCTTGCGGTCGGCGTTCTTCTCGAGCTCGGAGATGAACTTGAAACAGTCCGCGGCGCCCGCCTGGGCGCGCTCGTACTCCTCGGTCGGCTCGCCGGGGCCGGGGCGGTACTGGACGACGCCGCGGAGGTAGGCGTAGAGGGCCTCGAGGAGCTTGTCGGGGTCCTTCTTCGTCCGCCCCTCCTCCTTGACGAGGTCCCCGATCCCGTTCCACGCGCCCGCGTAGACGCGGTTGGGGGCGTCCGGGAGGTCCTTCAGCTCGCGGAGCATCGGTTCGGCCTCCGCCCCCTTCCCTCCGCGCAGGAGGCAGCGGGCGATCCCGAGCTTCGCCTCGTTCGCGATCGCCGTCGCTCCGCCGGCGGTCCTCTGCGCGACCTCGAAGACCGCCCTCGCCTCGGCGAACTTCCCCTGCGCCTCGAGGAGCCGGCCCCGCAGCATCCCGAGCTCCGCCTCTCCCCCCCCGTCGAGGGAGACCGCGCGCGTCTCGCCCTTGAAGCGCTCGTAGGCCGCCTCCGCCCCCGCCGGGTCCTTCTTGGCGAGGTGGCAGGCGAGGATGATCCACAACGTGCTCGGCCGGGTCAGGGACAGCTGCGTCCCCTTCTCCATGTAGCCGGCGGCCACCAGCAACGCCATGATGATGCCCATCGTCTTCTGCGCGTCGTTGCCGCCGTGACCCAGGGAGTAGGCCG
>CBRGOK010000799.1:0-1846 GCA_967798035.1 uncultured bacterium | reverse complement strand
CGACGGGTCGACCTTCTCCTCGGGCGGCGCCGCCGCGACCCTCTGGCACGGGGAGGCGTTCTGCGACGGGATCACGCCGATCCCGGCCTCGATGGGCACGAACGCGGCCTCCTACAACCAGGGCGACATCGCCGTCTACGACTACAACACAGGCGTCGCCAACTCCGGGTCGATCGAGTCTCCGGTGATCGGGGCGCCCGGTTCCCTCCCCGTGACCCTCTCCTTCGAGTACACGAAGCAGACGGAGGGGGGCGGGAGCGCGAGCTTCGACCAGTGCTTCGTCGAGTCGAGGACCGGCGCCGGTGCCTACGTGATGGACACCCAGATCGCCGGGAACAGCGTGTGCACTTCCACCGTCACCTCCGTTCCGCTCGTCGGCGCGGGCGCCGGCACCTGGCAGCATCGCTTCCGGTTCGACACCGTCGACGCAGTCGGCAACCTGTACCAGGGCTGGACCGTCGACAACGTCTCCGCGGTCGACGCGGGAGCCGTCTCCCTCTTCACGGAGAACTTTGAGTCCGTGGCGCCTCCGGGACTCGCCTCGTACACGGAAACCGGCGGGGGGGCGATCGCCTGGGCCGCCGCGATCGGGATCGAGAACGCGTCGGGCTCGGCCGGTGTGGACGGGACGGGCCTCGGCACGGCGAACTCCGGGTTCCCGGGCACGAGCCTCATCTTCGTCCCCCACGGCTCGGGGAGCTTCACGCCGGTGCCGACGGGCTGCGGCGTGCTGACGATCACGCCGGGCGGGTCCCCCGAGGTCGGCGGGACCGTGAGCTTCGCGCTCGGAGGAGGGACGGGGATCCCGCTCATGTGGGTGGGGGTCCCCATGGTTCCGGCGCCCTTCTGCCCGCCCGCGCCCTGCGCGCTCGGGGCCTCGCTCACGATCATCCTGCCCCTGGGCGCGTTCTCGGCGCAGATCCCCTGCGATCCGTACTACATCGGCCAGTCGCTCGCCGTCCAGGGCGCCGACGTGCTCGGCGCCGGCGGCTGCGGGCTCGTCCCGTTCGGCGTCCCCTTCACGACGTCGAACACGATCGTCATGACGATCGGCTGACGCCCATCTCCTGAACCAACAAGCGCGGGCGCGGCTCCGAGCCGCGCCCGCGATCATTTCCCCCCCCGAACATCCCCCCCCTGCTTCTCAGGGGAGGAGGGTCGGCACGGCCGCCGCGTGGAGGAGGGCGTTGAAGAGGACCCTGAAGGTCCCCTGCGGCTGGCCCCGGTGCTGGCAGCGGAACCCGACGAGCACGATCCGCCCCTTTCCCTGCGGGACCTCGACGAGCGCCGCCTTCCCGCGGATCGTCTCGCCTCCCTTGAGCCAGCCCGAGAGGAGGGGGTCGTAGGCGGGGTAGCGCCCGACGACGGTCCCCTCCTTCTCCTTCACGGCGTACGCGGCCGACTCCCCGAAGAAGACCGGCGTGCGGGCGGGGAGCCCGAATGCGAGGGGGTGGGAGGCGTCCATCTCGACCTCGAGGATCGAGCCCGGGGCGAGGAACCCCTCCGGCGCCTTGCCGCTCCGCGGTCGCAGGACGTCCTCCGTCTCGAGGCCGAAGTCCTGGAGGGCGAGTTCCCCCGCGCGGCTCAGGCAGACGAGCGTTCCCCCCTCCGAGACGAACGCGCGCAGCGCGCGGACTCCCTCGGCGCCGATCCCGCCGCGGTACGCCGGGGGGGCGTCCTCCCGCCCCTCGACGATCGACTCGCGGGAGGCGCTCGGCAGCACGATCGCGTCGAGGCGGGAGGCGAGGTCCCCCGCGCGGACCGCCCCGTTCCCGAGGGTGGCGTACTTCCAGCCGTAGACGTCGAGGACCCAGCGGGTCCAGCCCTCGTCCATGTTCGCCGTCCA
>CBRGOK010000798.1:0-1850 GCA_967798035.1 uncultured bacterium | reverse complement strand
AGCCTCATTGGCGGCTTTCGCGCTCTGGTAGTAGCTGACCCCGATGGTGATGGTGGTGGCGGTGACGCCGGGGCCGTTCGCGCTCGTGCCCCCGCGAGGAGTCTCGACCTGGGGCAGCGTGGGGGTGGAACCGGTGGACGAACCCCTCGAAGGCGCGCCGCGCGCGCGGCCGGTCGAGCCGGTCGAGGAACGCCCTCGGCCGCCCCTCCATCCGCCGGAGGGCTTCCTCCACGCTGCGGCGGATCTGGACGACGTTGCCGTAGGCGAGCGCCGAGGCGAAGAAGGCGGCGACCTCGCGGTCCTCGGGGGCGGAAAAGCGCCGCACGATCTCGACCGGATCGGACCCGAGCCACCCCGGTCCGAAGGAGCGCTCGATCGCCTCGAGAGCCAGCCGCAGCCGCCCGCGCCTCACCCGGCCCGTCCCAGGGCCTCGAGGAGGGCCCGGCGGACGACGGCCGGCGCGTGCTCCTTGCCGGGAGGCGCCCCGCCCGCCTCCGCGACGAGGGAGAGGACGTCGAGATCCTCCGCCTCCCCGAGGCTGCGCCCCTCCAGCGACTCGGCGACGAGGGAGGCGATCGCGATCACCGCGCTGCACCCCTGCGCCCGGAAGGCGGCGCGCTCGATGCGGCCCCCCTCGACCCGGAGCTGGATCCAGAGGAGGTCGCCGCAGGCGGGGTTCTCCGCCCGCCCGACGTGGGAGGCCCCCGGAAGGTCCCCGGCGTGGCGGGGGCGGTCGAAGTGGGCGCGCAGGCGCGGCGGGAGCACGGGCGCAACCTACGCGGGAGCGCGGAGCCCGGCAAGCGGCGCCGCGATTTGACAATAAGCAATTTTGAAGTACCCTTGTGGGCCCTCGAAATCGCGGCGAACGGGGACAGCCGCCCGGGGGTGCTCGCCTGGCGGTCGGGCGCCGCCTAGCTGAGCCTGGGGACACGCCCGGCTGTGACATGGGGTTGCGGGCCGCTCTTCGGCCAACTTCGGGGACTCCCTCCAGGGACTCGGGATCGGGACCGGCCGACCGCGCACCCGGCCCACAACCTCGCTTCACCGGGCCGCGGGTTCAGCCCGCGGCCCACTTTTTTTTCACCCCGCCGGCGTCTCCTCGCCCCGGCAGAGGTCCTCGGGGACCTCCCGGCGCCGGACCGTCCTCCAGGTCTCCCCGTCGACGAGGACCTCGGCGGCCCGCGGCCGGCCGTTGTACTGGCTCGACATCGAGAAGCCGTACGCCCCCGCGTCGAGGATGGCGAGGAGGTCCCCCGTCCGCAGGCGGGGGAGCTCCCGGTCGAGGCCGAGGAAGTCCCCCGTCTCGCACACCGGCCCGACGACGTCCGTGCGCGGGCGATCCCCCTCCGACTCGACGACGGGGACGATCCGGTGGCGCGCCTGGTAGAGGGCCGGGCGCACGAGGTCGTTCATCCCCGCGTCGACGACCGCAAACGTCCTCCCGTCGATCGACTTCACGTCGAGGACGGCCGTGACGAGGATCCCCGCGGGTCCGCTGATCCAGCGCCCCGGCTCGACCGCGAGCCGCGCGCGCAGGCGCCGCAGCCGAGGCGCGAGGGCCGCCGCGAGGGCGCGCGGGTCGAGGCCGGGGCCTCCCTCGTAGTCGATGGCGAGCCCCCCCCCGACGTCGATCCAGGGGACCCGATGTCCGGGGAACTCCCCCGCCAGCCCCTCGAGCGCGGCGAGGGCCCGCTCGAAGGGGGCGACCTCCCGGATCTGGGACCCGACGTGGGCGTGGAGGCCGACGAGCTCGATCCCGCTCCACCGCGCGGCCCCCGCGAGGATCGCCCGCGCCCCTCCCTCCGGCATGCCGAACTTCGCCCCCGCGTGCCCGGTCGCGACGTAGGCGT
>CBRGOK010000797.1:0-1853 GCA_967798035.1 uncultured bacterium | reverse complement strand
GCAAGCCCCAGACCCTCGGGATCGTCGTCGGCGGGGGCCCCGCCCCCGGCATCAACGGCGTGATCTCCGCCGCGACGATCGAGGCGGTGAACAACGGGTGGCGGGTGATCGGCCTGGTCGACGGCTTCAAGTGGCTCGCCGCCGGGGACACCTCGAAGACGGAGGCCCTCACGATCGAGAAGGTCTCCCGCGTCCACCTGACGGGGGGCTCGATCCTTCGGACCTCCCGCGAGAACCCGACGAAGGATCCCGCGCGCCTCGCCAACGTCGTCCGCGCGCTCCGGGCGCTCGAGGTCGACGCGCTCCTGGCGATCGGCGGAGACGACACCGCCTTCACGGCGAGCCGGGTCGCCGCCGAGGCGGGCGGCGCGATCCGGGTCGCGACGGTCCCGAAGACCATCGACAACGACCTTCCCCTCCCGCACAACATCTCGACCTTCGGCTTCCAGACCGCGCGCCACTTCGGCGCGCAGTCGGTGGCGCGCCTGATGGAGGACGCGCGGACGACCTCCCGCTGGTACTTCATCGTGACGATGGGGCGCAAGTCCGGGGCGCTCGCGCTGGGGATCGGCAACGCCGCGGGGGCGACGCTCACCGTCATTCCCGAGGAGTTCCCGCGGACGCCCGTCCCGGTCGAGCGGGTCGCGAAGATCCTCGCGGGGGCGATCCTCAAGCGGCGGGGGATGGGGCGCTCCGACGGGGTCGCCGTGATCGCGGAGGGGATCGCCGAGTGCTTCGACCCGGCCGAGGTCGCCGACCTCGGGCGGGCGGGGCGCGACGAGTTCGGGCACGTCCGGCTCGGGGAGATCGACCTCGGGGGGCTCCTGCGGGGGGCCGTGCTCGGCGTCCTCGACCGGATGCACGTCAAGGTTCCCATCGTCCCCCTCGACCTCGGCTACGAGCTGCGCTGCGCGGCGCCGATCCCCTTCGACCTCGAGTACACGCGAAACCTCGGCTACGGGGCGGTGAAGTACCTCCTCGGCGGGGGCTCGGGGGCGCTGATCGCGGTCGTCGCCGGCAAGCTCACCCCGATCCCCTTCGACAGCCTGATCGACCCCCGGACGGGGAAGGTCGCCGTCCGCCGCGTCGACGTCACGACCGAGTCCTACGAGGTCGCCCGCAAGTACATGATCCGCCTCACGCGCTCCGACTTCGAGAAGCCCGCCCACCTCGCGCTCCTCGCGGAGGCGGCGGGCTCGAGCCCCGAGCGCGTGCGCCAGGAGTTCGAGCCGGTCCTCGCGTGAGGCCCGGGGCTCTCCCCCCATGCCCGACATCGAGTTCGCCGTTCCCACGGCCCGGCCCCTCGCCCAGGTGAAGGCCTCGATCGAGGCCGAGATCAATTCCCGGCTCCCGGGCGGGATGATCCGTCGATTCTGGGAGGGGGACACCTTCCGCCTCGTCGGGATGGGGGCGGACGGGAGGATCGAGGTAAGCGAGGGGGAGATCCGGGCGAGCGTCGACCTGAAGCCCCCCCTCTCCTTCATGAAGGGGCGGGTCGAGCAGGGGCTTCGCGAGACGGTCGAGAAGGCGGCGAAGGGATGAGCGGCCCGGAGGGGGCGCTCGACCGGGGACTCGCCCGGCTGCGGAGCCGCGTCGGGGGGGTCGTCCTCGCCGGGGGGGCCGTCCACGACGAGTACACGACGAACTTCGGCCACATCCACGTCTGGCGCCCACGGTTCCTCGTGAAGCCGGCGGGGGCGGGCGACGTCCTCGAGGTCCTGAAGTTCGCCCGGGAGGAGGGGCTCACCGTCTCGACGCGCGGGGCGGCCCACTCCCAGTCGGAGCTCGGCATCAACCGCGACGGGATCCTGCTCGACATGAAGTCGATGGACCGGATCCTCGAGGTCGACGGG